>CANBZE010000007.1 GCA_947373775.1 Alphaproteobacteria bacterium | reverse complement strand
CAGCACGCGATAGGGTCCATCGCCGGCCGCGAGCGCCGGATGGGTCATCAGTAGCAGCAGGGCGGCAGGAATGGCTTTGCGCATGGCTCGTATCCCCGGCACGACGGGAACTAGACGCGCGTGCACTCTGTTGGGGAAGTTACTTTTCCCCAACCTGTTCAAATTTTACAGCGGCGCGCCGTAATGCTCCATGGCGGGCGGGCTGGCGAAATGCGGGCCCAGCAGCGCGCGCCATTCGGTGAAGGCGGGGGATTCGCGAAAGCCCTTCATGTGGTCGTCCACGCTTTCCCACAGCACCAGCAGGATATAGCTGTCGGGATTCTCGATGCCCGGACGCATGTCGGCCTGGACGCAGCCCTTGGCGGCGCGGATCAGTGCGCCGGCCTGGGCGAAGGCGGCTTCGAAGTCTTTCGCCTGGCCAGGCTTGATGGCGAAAATGGCTCGTTCCAGGATCACAGGGCGCTCCGTATCTTTGCGGCGATGGGTTCAAGTGCGGCCGCCTGTACCATGACTTTGCCATGCGGCGCCATCGCCACGCCGTCCCAGCGCGGCACGATGTGGAAATGGATGTGGAATACGCTTTGGCCGGCGGCGGCGCCGTTATATTGCTTGAGCAGGATGCCGTCGGGCGCCAGCGCCTTGTCCACCGCCCTGGCGATTTTCTGGGTCGTGGCCATCATCGCCGCCATGCCGTCCGCCGACAGGGCCAGCACATTCTCCGCCGGCTCTTTGGGAACCACCAGCACATGGCCTTCGGATTCCGGCATTACATCCATGAAGGCCAGGGTCTTGGCGTCCTCATAAACCTTCACGCAGGGAATCTCGCCGCGCAGGATTTTGGCGAAGATGTTGTTGGTGTCGTAAGGCATGGCGCTATCCGAATATTGTCCAAGCATTCTTTCGAATTTTGCGCTCACTGTCATCCCCGGCGAGTGCGAGCGTAGCGAGCATGAGGGAAGGGGACCCAGGCCATTGCCACCTATATAGGTCCTTAGCGCCTGGGTCCCCTTCCCCTCGCGAAGCTACCGCTTCGCTCGGCAGGGAATGACATTCAGGTGCTTTTCTTGAACGGAGCATGCCGCGACAGCTCCGCGATATTGTCGGTCACCGCCGCCCGTTCGGCGTCCAGGAAATCGTCCACCGCCCGCGCCAGGCCCTTATGGGCGATGACATGGGCGCTGTAGGTCTGGACCGGCAGGTAGCCACGCAGCAATTTATGTTCTCCCTGCGCGCCGGCCTCAACCCTTTTCAGCCCGCGCGCAATGGCGAAATCGATTGCCTGGTAATAGCAGGTCTCGAAATGCAGGAAGGGGACGTATTCAGTGGCCCCCCAGTTACGCCCGAACAGAACGCCATCGCCGAACAGGTTCAGGGCGGCGGCGATATATTTGCCGTCCTTCTTCGCCATGATGAGCAGAGTCTGGTGCGACAGCGTCTGCCCCAGAAAAGAGAAGAAGCTGCGGGTGAGATAGGGCGTGCCCCACTTGCGGCTGCCCGTGTCCATGTAGAAATCGAAGAACTGGTCCCAATGGGCTTCGGTGATGTCGCTGCCCGTCAGCCAGTCAAAACTCACGCCGGCGTCCCGCACACTGGCGCGTTCCTTGCGCAGATTCTTGCGCTTGGCGGAAGAGAGTTCGCCCAGAAACTGGTCGAACGAGGTGTAGCCGGGATTTTCCCAATGAAATTGCTGGCCGGTGCGCAGCAGGTATCCGGCTTCGCCCGCCGCTTTCCACTCCTCTTCCGTCAGGAATGTGATGTGCAGGGAAGACGCGCCGATCTGCCTGACGGCCGCTGCCGCGGTTTTCAGCAACGTGTCACGCGCGCCGTCGCTGGCGGCCAACATGCGGCGCCCGGTCACTGGTGTGAAAGGCACGCAGGCCTGCAGCTTGGGATAATAGTCGCCGCCGGCGCGCTCCAGCGCTTCGGCCCAGGCATGGTCGAAGACATATTCGCCATAGGAATGGCTCTTCAGATACATCGGCATCAGCGCATCACCGGAAAACAGATGCGCCGGTTGCCAACCGGTATCACGGCTGGCCGAACCGGACTCTTCCAGCGCGGCAAAGAATTCGTAGGTCGTGAAGGGGTGCGGCTCGGCCAGTCCTTGCGGATTGGCCGATGCGTTCCAACGCGCCGCGCCGATTTCCGCGGCGCTGGTGATCAACTTCGCCGTCACTTGATCTCGAAAATCGCGTCCACTTCCACCGCCACGCCGCGCGGCAGCGAGCCCACACCCACCGCGGCACGGGCATGCTTACCGGCATCGCCGAACACCGCCGCGAACAGGTCGCTGGCGCCGTTGGCGATTTCCGGTTGCTTGTCATAATCCGGCGTGGCGTTCACGAAGACGGTGACCTTCAGGCACTGCACCACCCGGTCCAAATCGCCTTCGCAGGCCACCTTCAGCACTGACAGGACATTGAGCGCGCAAAGCTGCGCCGCCGCCTGGCCCATCTCGATGCTGAAATCCACGCCGATCTTGCCGACATATTTCAGGGCGCCGTCCGACAAGGGGACCTGTCCGGAGATGTAGACAAGGTTGCCGCTGCGGGTGAAGGGCACATAGGCAGCCACCGGCGCGGGCGGCGTGGACAGGGCGATACCGAGGGTTTTCAGGCGGGCGTCAATGACGGACATGCATGTTCCTTGAAGATAAGCAGGCGCCAAGCCTACTCAGGCGCGGGGCTTTTTGAAAGCGCGGCCCTTTTCAACCGAAGTGCCGCCGAATTTCGCCCGTATCTTGTCCATCGCCCGTTCCGCCGCCGCCCGCTTGTCCGATATGACATCGATAAGACTGGACGGATCGGCGCCCACCGCCGGCCCCAGGTTGGAAAGCCCCACGCCCAACAGGCGAAAGCGGGTGCCGTCCGCCTCGCGCTTCAGGGCGGCCTGCGCGGTGCGGAAGATGCGGTCGGCCAGTTGGGTGGGTGAATCCAGCGAGGTCGAGCGGGTGCGCAGCCGGAAGTCCGAGGGTTTCAGCTTCAGCACCACCGTGCGCCCGGCCAGCTCATAATTCTTGGCGCGCGCGGAAACCCGCTCGGCCTGACGCCACAACACGCTTTCCAGGTCGGCCAGTTTCGACAGGTCATTGTTGAAGGTGGTTTCCGAGGAGATGGTCTTCATCTCGCCGCCGGGATCCACCCGGCGCGAATCCTGGGCATTGGCCATGCGGTGCAGCCACAGTCCGGTGGCGCCATAGCGGACGGACAATTCCTTGGGATCGGCATCCTGCAGCTGGCCGATGGTGGTCAGCCCATCGCGTTCCAGCCGCGCCTGCATCACCTTGCCGGCGCCGCGCATCATGGCGATGGGTTTGTCGCGCAAAAAGCTTTTGGCTTCCGCCATGCCGATCACGGCAAAGCCGCGCGGCTTGTCCAGCTCGCTCGCCAGCTTGGCCAGGAACTTGTTGCCGGACAGGCCGATGGAGACGGTGATGTTTACCTCCCGCTCGATATCGGCTGCCAGCTTGGCCATGGTGCGCGCCGGGCTGCGATGATGGATGCGCATCGTGCCCGACAGGTCCAGATAGGCTTCATCCAGCGACAGCGGCTCCACCAGCGGGGTGAGGGCTTCCATCAAGCCGCGTATTTGCCGCGCCACCGCGCTGTAGTGGGAATGGCGCGGCTTGACGATCACCGCCTGGGGGCAGAGCTTTTTGGCCTGGAACATCGGCATGGCCGAGCGCACGCCATATTTGCGGGCGATGTAGCAGGCAGTGGAAACCACGCCGCGCGTTTCCCCGCCCACGATCAGTGGTTTGTCTTTCAGGGATGGATCGTCGCGTTTTTCGATGGCCGCATAAAAGGCGTCGCAGTCCATATGCGCGATGGCCAGGCTGTTGATCTCGGGATGCGTGATGACGCGGGAGGAACCGCAGCTGGAGCAGGACGCTTCCGCAGGAGCGTAGGCGATAGCCGGAGCGACCCCAGAAAAGTCGCTGAGGCAGTCGCGGCAAAATCCCGGCCAGGTCTCTACGCCGGCCATAGCCAGGCTGCTCCACGTACTCCACTGGAGTCCCCATGCATGTTCTTCACGATCTTCGGCGGCCCGCCCAGGTTGAAGCCGTATTTCTCCACCAGCGGCGGCAAGTCGCGGTACAGGCATTCGATGTTCGAAAGCCCCCCGCCCATCACGATCACGTCGGGGTCCAGGATGTTCACCATGGTCGCCATGGCGCGGGCGAAGCGGTCCACCAGCCGGTCCATGGCGGCGCGTTCCTCCGCGCCGTCCGATGCCGCGATCTCTTCGGCGCTGGCTTGGCGGCCGGTGACGCGCTGGAAATCCGCAGCCAGGCCCGGCCCGCTACACCACACTTCCAGGCAGCCGCGCTTGCCGCAGTAGCAAGGCGGCGCTTCGGTCACTTCCGCAGGCGTCGGCGCGGGCAGGGGGATGTGGCCCCATTCGCCGCCGATGCCATGCGCCCCGTTCAGTACCTTGCCGTCGATCACCACCCCGCCGCCCACGCCGGTGCCGGCGATGACGCCGAACACCGTGCCGGCCCCGGCCGCCGCGCCGTCGCTGGCTTCGGACAGTGCAAAGCAGTTGGCGTCATTGGCCAGCCGCACCTCGCGGCCCAGCGCCTTTTCCAAATCCTGCCGCAGCGGCTTGCCGTTCAAATACGTGGTGTTGGCGTTTTTGATCAGGTTGGTGCCAAAGCTCTCGCTGCCGGGGATCGCCATGCCGACCTTGCCGCGCGCGCCCAACTCGCTGTCCGCGGCCGTTACCAGGTCCGTCAAACCTCGTATCGTGGACTCGTAATCCTTCGGCGTGGCGATACGGCGGCGCAGTGCCACGATGCCATCCGGCGCCAGCGCCATGATCTCGGTCTTGGTGCCGCCCAGGTCGATGCCAAGACGCATGGAAGAGGGCCACATCAGGCCTCTCCGCCCAGCACATGCCGCGCCATGTGCACATCCTTGGGCGCGATGGACAGGCTTTCGCAGAAGGGCAGCAACAGGTCTTCGTTCCCCAACAGGAAATCCAGCATCGCCACATTCATGCCCGTGCTGCCGGCCGCATCCCGAAGGGTTTCGGCGTCGATGCCGGACTGGGTGAGGAAGCGCTGGATGCCGTCTTCCTGTCCTGCCAGCCAGCCAAGGCCCTCCAGGGCAAGGACTTCAGCGCGTTCCGGGGTCATCGAGGGCATGGTCGCATTCTGTATGGCATAAGCTAAGCTAGCGGAAAATGGAGCGGGGGCTGTACGTGAAAAGCTGGATATTCGCCTTGGGCCTGGCGCTGATCGCCGGTCCGGCCGCCGCCGCCGTTCCCAATATCATTCCGCAGCCGGCCAGCGCGACACAAGGCGAGGGCAGCTTCACCGTCACCGCCACCACCAAAGTGCGCTGTGCCACCAAGAGTGCCGATTGCACCTGGGTGGCCCGTTATTTCACCGATCTGGTGAAACGCGCGCGGGGCCTGCAACTGACCAAGGGTGGCATGGGTGCGCAGGACGCCATCGTGCTGCGCGTTTCGCCCGGCATGGCGGCGGAAGCCTATAATCTGGATGTCACCCCCGCCGGCGTGACGATCACGGCCTCGACCCGCGGCGGGTTGCTCTATGGCGCGGTCAGCCTGTGGCAGTTGATGACGCAGACCAACACCGCGGCAACCAGCATCGAGATCGCCTCCGTGCACATCACCGATGCGCCGCGCTTTGGCATGCGCGGGCTGATGGTGGATTCGGCGCGCCATTTCGAGTCGGCCAAGTTCATCAAGTCGTTCATCGATACGATGGCGTGGCACAAGCTGAATACCTTTCACTGGCACCTGGTGGACGACCAGGGCTGGCGCATCGAGATCAAAAAATATCCCAGGCTGACCAAGGTCGGCGCGTGGCGCACGCCGGACGAAGCGGTGCTGAAGGACATCGATCCCGCCACCGGCAAGCCGCGTCCTTATGGCGGCTTCTACACCCAGAAGGACGTGCGCGAGATCGTGGCCTATGCCAAGGCGCGCAACATCACCATCATCCCGGAAATCGAAATGCCGGGCCATGCCACCTCGGCCATCTTCGCCTATCCCGAGCTGGGCTCGGGGGCCGCGCCCATCGGCGTGGAAACCGGCTGGGGCGTGTTTCCGCAGCTCTACAATGTCGACGACAAGACTTTCACCTTTTTGGAAAACGTCCTCACCGAAGTGATGGGCCTTTTCCCCAGCAGCTACATCCATATCGGCGGCGACGAAGCCATCAAGGATTATTGGAAATCCTCGCCCAAAATCCAGGCGCAGATGAAGGCGCTGGGCGTGGCGGACGAGAAGGCGCTGCAAGGCTATTTCACCGCCCGAATCGAGAAATTCCTGTCGGCCCATCATCGCCGGTTGATTGGCTGGGATGAAATCCTGGAAGGCGGCATTCCCGCCGCCGCCTCGATCACGTCCTGGCGCGGCCTGGACGGCGGTATCGCCGCCGCCAAGAGCGGCCATGACGCGGTGCTGTCGCCGGAAAAACCGCTCTATTTCGACTGGCGTCAGATCACCGGCGCAGGCGAGGCGCCGGGCGCCGGCCGCGTCAACATTTTGCGCGACGTCTATGACTTTAGCCCGTCGCTGGACGCCCTGACGCCGGAAGAACAGCGCCATATCGTCGGCGTCCAGGCCAATACTTGGACGGAGTACCTGACACAGGAAGATCTGGTGGCGAACGCCGTCTTCCCGCGCGCCTCGGCGCTGGCCGAATTGGCGTGGTCGTCCGCGCCCAAGGACTGGGACGGCTTCATGACGCGGATGCCTGCGCAATATGGCCGCTATCGCGCGATGGAAATTCCCCATTCCGAAGCTGCGGTAAAGGTGAAGGTGGAAAGCCGCTATGAGGCCGGACGCGGCGCTGTCACCCTTTCCAACCAGACGAGCTTTGGCGAGATTCACTACACTCTGGATGGTTCACTGCCGACCGCGTCGTCGCTGCTTTACGCCGCGCCGTTGACCGTGCCGCTGCCCACGGTGGTGACAGCGGGCGCGTTCCGCGAAGGTCATCTGCTGTCCTATCCGACCATCGCCAAAGTCGATCTCGCCAGCCTGTATCGCCGTGACAACCAGGACATGAAATTCTGTGACGGCCGCGGCGCGGCGGTGCTGGATGATGCCCCGGCGAAAGGCCCGCGCGCGGTCTTCCAGGTCAACGCCGTCCATCCCTGCTGGATCTGGGAGAAGGCCGACTTGAACGGCGTCTCCACCATCACCGCGGCGGTCGGCCAGATCACGGCGTCGCGCAAGCCGGGACCCATGCCGGCGCCGTCCACGCCGGACGGCGAACTGGAAGTGCATCTGGATACTTGCGAGGGCGAGCGCATTGCGGTGTTGCCGCTGGCGCCGGCGGTGAAGAATGACGCCATCACTCTCCTGCAGGCGGCCTTCGCGCCGCGCGCCGGCGTGCATGATGTGTGCTTTACCTTCACTCGTGCCAAGCCCGATCCCATCTGGGCCATCAGCTGGGTGCAGTTCGGACCGCCGCCCAAGCCTTAAAAATCAGACCTTGATGACGATGTTCCTGCGGTCCAGCGCCCAGGCCATCAGCCAGCAGGCCAGCATGAAGCCGATGGCGCAGACCAGCGAGCCGGGTGGGCCGGGCAGTATGGAATTCATTACGTCCTTGCCCAGCCATTTCCAGAAGCTTTGGCCGCCCACCGGAATCGAACTGACGGCCCGGTCCAGGATAATGGCGAAGATGTAAATGAAGATCGGATTGCGCCCGAATATCTCGAAGAAGCGCACCCCGAACTTGTGCTTGCCCAGATCGATCCATGCGATCAGGCCGGATAGCACGATCAAATCGATGCCCACCGTCAGCAGCACGAAGCTGGAGGTCCACAGCTTCTTGCCGATGGGGAAGAAGGGATTGAGCGCCAGTGCCGCGATGAACAGCAGGATGCCGGCGCCCAGGTAACGCACCGCCGCCTGGCGGCTGACGCCATGCTTGCGGACATACAGGCCCGCCAGATAGCCGAGAATAACATTGACGATGGCGGGCAGGGTGCCGGGCAGCCCTTCCGGATCGAAGTCGAAATCCTTGTGATAGAGATGGGCCACGCCGAATACGGCGCGGTCGACCGCGTTGCCGATATTGCCCAGTTTGGTCAGGGCCAGGTCCGGCGGCGCGGTCGCCAACAGCAGCGCCCAATAGCCCAGCAGCAGCGCGACGGACAGCGCCACAAGACCGCGCACACCCAGATAGCGCGCCGCGATGGCGCCGAAGCAATAGCACAGCGCGATGCGTTGCAGGACGCCGGGGATGCGGACCTCGCTCCAGGTCTTCCACGCCCAGCCCTGATCGGTCATGTGGCCGAAGGGGAACCAGTGGAACAGGATGCCCAGGCCCAGGATGATGGCGGTGCGCCGCAAGGTCTTGCGCCAGAATTCGCCCTCGGTCATGGCGCTGCCGAAGGCCATGGCATTGCCCACCGCGAACAGGAAGGAGGGGAAGACAATGTCGGCGGCGGTGAAGCCGAACCAGTCGGCATGGCCCAAGATCGGCCAGGGCTCGGAGCCCGCGCCCGGCGTATTGACCACGATCATCAGACAGATCGCCATGCCCCGAAAGACATCCAGCGACCGGAAGCGCACCCGATCCATGATTCCCGCCCTTTTGCCGGAACTGTTCCCCAACCGGGTGCCGGGAACAAGACCGAGGCTCAAAAGCCCTCCAGAACGGCACAAAAGCGGCAAAAAGGGGGCATGCCGGGGCGTCAATCTCAAGGGAGCGTTAAGAGATAATCCCTAATACTGGGCAAACCGGAAGGCCCGCATTGGGCGCTAGGCGCATTCCGCGCTGAAAGAGACCAGAGCCATGGACGCGAAAACCAAGACAGTCCTGATCGTGGAGGACAATGAGCTCAACATGAAGCTCTTCCACGACTTGCTGGACGCGCATGGCTACAACATCCTGCAGACCAAGGACGGCATGGAAGCGCTGGACATCGCCCGCGAACACCATCCCGACCTGATCCTGATGGACATCCAGCTGCCGGAAGTCAGCGGGTTGGAAGTCACCAAGTGGCTCAAGGAAGACGATTCCCTCAAGGGCATTCCCGTCGTCGCGGTCACCGCCTTCGCCATGAAGGGCGACGAGGAAGTCATCCGCCAGGGCGGATGCGAAGCTTACATCTCCAAACCCATTTCGGTGACCAGCTTTCTGGAAACCGTGCGGCGCTTCATCGGGTAATCTACAATGACGGCCCGCGTTCTTGTCGTCGATGACATCCTTTCCAACGTCAAGCTTCTGGAAGCTAAGTTGACGGCGGAATATTTCGAGGTCATCACAGCTTTCAACGGCCTGGAGTGTCTCTCCAAGATGGAGGCGGGCGCGCCGGACATCGTGTTGCTGGACGTGATGATGCCCGGCATGGACGGCTTTGAAGTCTGCCGCCGCATCAAGGCCAATCCCAAGACCGCCCATGTTCCCGTGGTGATGGTGACCGCGCTGGACCAGCCGTCCGACCGCGTCGCCGGCCTGGATGCGGGCGCTGACGATTTTCTCACCAAGCCGGTGGATGACGCCGCCCTGTTCGCGCGGGTGCGCAGCCTTGTGCGCCTGAAGATGATGACGGACGAGTTGCGCATGCGCGAGTCGACCGGCCAGGGCATGGGCCTGATCGATCCCGCCGAGACCCTGACCGAAAACATCCAGTCGGGCCGCATCCTGGTGATCGAAGACCGCGCCGAAAGCGTGGCCTGGTTCACCAGCGCCCTGGCCCCCATGCATCAGGTGGCCTCCGCCGACACCTTCGAGGAAGCCCTGGTGCGCGTGAAGGGCGGGGACTTCGACCTGATCGTGGTGTCACTGGGCATGCGCGGCTTTGACGGCTTGCGCCTGTGCTCGCAGCTTCGTTCCCTGCCGGAAGGACGTCATGTTCCGATTTTGGTGGTCGTCAGCGACGGCGACCGCCGCAAGCTGACCCAGGCGCTGGAAATGGGCGTCAATGATTACCTGACCCGTCCGGTGGACAAGAACGAGCTGGTGGCCCGCGTGCGCACCCAGCTGCGCAAGAAGAACTATGCCGACCGGCTGCGCCACAATGTCCAGCTCAGCCTGGAAATGGCGATCACCGACCAGCTCACCGGCCTGCACAATCGCCGCTATATGAGCCGCCATCTGGATACGCTGATAACGGATGCAAAGAAGAATAGCCGTCCGCTGGCCTTCGTGATCATGGACATCGACTTCTTCAAACAGGTCAATGACACCTATGGCCATGACATCGGCGACGAGGTGCTGAAGGAATTCGCCGCCCGCATCAACGCCAATGTGCGCGGCGTCGACCTGGCCTGCCGCTATGGCGGCGAGGAGTTCGTGGTCGCCATGCCCGATACCGACATGGCGTTCGCCACCAACATCGCCGAACGCCTGCGCCATTCGATCGAGACTACGCCGGTCAAGATCAGCCGCAATCCCGGCCATCTCAACATCACAATCTCGATCGGCATCGCACGGTGCGAAGGCGAGAGCGATACCGCCGAGCAGCTGCTGCACCGCGCCGATCAGGCGCTGTACAGGGCGAAACGTACGGGCCGGAATAAAGTGGTCGCTGACGCGGCCTAGGCTTTGGGATTTTCGGCGGCCCCTTGGTCCGCCAGTTCCAGTACCCGATCAATCACAGATACGAGAACTTCCGGCTCGCGCGCGCCTGACACCGCCAGCTTGCCGCCAAAGATCATGGCCGGCACGCCGGTGACGCCCATTTCGTGCGCGATCTGGTCTTCGCGTTCTACCAGCGCCGTGTCGGTATCGGTTTCCAGCATCTGCGCGATCTCGATCCCGTCCATGCCGCACAGGTCGGCAATGTCGGCCAGCACGCGCAGGTCGCCGATATCCTCGCCATTCTCGAAATAGGCGATGAACAGCCGCTCCACCACTTCGTCCTGCAAACCGGCGGCTTCCGCCCAGCGGATCAGGCGGTGGGAATCCAGCGTGTCGGGCCGCCGGCTGATATTCAGGAAATCAAAGGCGATGCCGTCCTTCTCGCCTTCCTGGGCGATCAGCTTGTGCATCTCCACGATCTTCAGCGGGTCTTCGCCGAACTTGGCGCGCATATAGGCCTGGCGGTCCATGCCGCCCTTGGGGACCGTGGGATCCAGCCGATAGGGCCGCCATTTCACGTCAAACACGATGTTCGGGCGCATCGCCATGGCGCGCATCAGCCGGCGCTTGCCGATAAAGCACCAGGGACAGACGGTGTCGGAGATGACGTCGATTTGCATATGGGCCTCAAGGTGCGAAGCGGTAGGCCATAATCACTTGATCACCTGGCTGGTGATTTCATTTTCATCGGCCTGGACATGGATCGATGTGGCGCGGCCCTTCACCGACAAGGCGGCGGTCACCGGCACCAGCCCGTCGATCACGGTCATGCCCGCCGGTGGCGGCGCGGCGAGGAATTCCAGCACCACGCTATGGCCATCGCCATGCACCAGATGAAGATGCGGCTTGGTCCAGCCGCCGCTGGAAACTGCGCCCTTGGCCTGCACCAGGATGGCGCCGTCCTTCTGGCTGGCGGTCAGGCTGTCGATGCGCAGCACGCGCCTGTCGGCCGCCAATGCGGGAGCCGCGGCGATGAGGGCGGCGATCAGGAGGGGAAAAAAGCGCATGGACCGGACTTTAGCGACAATTGGGGCAAGAAGAGGTCAGATGTTTAACTCTACCCAGACCGGCACATGGTCGGAAGGCTTCTCGCTGGCGCCGCGGACTTCCTTGTCGATGCCAACATTTTTCAGCCGGTCCAGGCCCTGCGGCGACAACAGCACATGGTCGATGCGGATGCCGTTGTTGCGCTCCCAGGAGCCGAAATAATCCCAGAAGGTGTAATGCCCGCCCTCGGGATGCAACGCGCGGAAAGCGTCGGTGTAGCCCAGATTCTCGATCCGCCGCAGCGCTGCCTTGGACTCCGGCTGGAACAGGGCGTCCTTCATCCACGCCTTGGGCCGGTCGGCATCCTTGTCTTCCGGGATGATGTTGTAATCGCCCATCAGCACCACCGGCTCTTCGTTTTTCAGCAGGTTTTTGGCGTGGACGCGCAATCTCTCGAGCCAGGCCAGCTTGAAATCGAACTTGGGACCGGGCCAGGGATTGCCGTTGGGGGCATAGATCGAGGCGACGCGCACGACGCCGTGTTTGCCGGTGATCACCGCTTCGAGATAACGCGAATGGTCATCGAGCACGCCATCAGGCGCGGGCAAGCGCGGGGTGACGTCCTCCATCGGGTGCTTGGACAGGATCGCGACGCCGTTATAGCTCTTTTGTCCGTGTACGGCGCAGTTATAGCCCAGCGCCTCGAATGGCTCACGCGGGAAGCCTTCGTCCACGGTCTTGATTTCCTGCAGGCACACGACATCGGGCTGGGCCTGCTTCAGCCAGGCCAGCGCCGGCTCCAGCCGCGCCTTGACGGAGTTGACGTTCCAGGTGGCGATTTTCAAACCGTGAAACTCGTGCCGCAGCCGCAGGACGCCGTGGCGTTGGGATTGTTGACTTTGAAGGCCTGGCCGATCAGGTCATCGGTGAAGTCGATCTCGGCGCCCGCCAGGAAATCCAGCGACACCGGATCGATCAGCACCTTGGCGCCGTTTTTTTCCACCACCAGGTCTTCGTCCAGCTGGGCTTCGTCCAGCGCGAAATTGTACTGGAACCCCGAACAGCCGCCGCCGGTCACCGCCACGCGCAGGGCGGACGGCTGGGGCTCGCTTTTGAGGATATCGGCGATCCGTTTGGCGGCGCGGTCGGACAGGGTAACGGGCATGGCGGTCATGGTGACTCTTGCAGTCTGGGGCACTCTCTCTATGTAGTCCTCGGCATGGCCGAAACCAACCCTGCCGGGTGCCTATTGGGCCCCATTGTCAGCCCGCCAGGGCCGCATGCCCCCTATGCCGCCAGCCCGGCCGCCAGCCGGGGACGTTTCTACCCCGAGACTGAAAGCGCCACCCGCAGCTGCTATTCCCGCGATCGCGACCGCATCATCCATTCCAGCGCTTTTCGCCGCCTCAAGCACAAGACGCAGGTCTTTGTGCAGCATGAGGGCGATTATTACCGCACCCGCCTGACCCATTCGCTGGAAGTGGCGCAACTGGCGCGCAGCCTGGCGCGCACTCTGGAAGCCGACGAAGACCTGGCCGAGACCGTGGCGCTGGCGCATGACCTGGGCCACACCCCGTTCGGCCATGCCGGCGAGGAAGCGCTGGATGCGGTCACCAGGGACATTGGCGGCTTCGACCACAATGCCCATGCGCTGCGGCTGGTGACCAAGCTCGAACATCGCTACGCTGATTTCGACGGCCTGAATCTGACCTGGGAAACTTTGGAAGGGCTGGTGAAGCATAACGGCCCGCTGACGGGTGCGCAGCCGGCCCCAATCGCCAGTTTCGACAAGCGCTGGCCGCTGGAGCTGGAAAGCTGGCCGGGACTGGAAGCGCAGCTGGCGGCGCTGGCCGACGACATCGCCTATGTCAGCCACGACATCGATGACGGCCTGCGCGCCGGCATCTTCACCATCGCCGACCTGACAGAGGCACCGCTGGCTGGCGATCACGTCAAAGGCGTGCTGGATCGCCACGGCGAACTGGAACTGTCACGCTTCATCGGCGAATTGATCCGTACCCTGATGAGCGAGCTGATGGAGGATGTGCTGGTCACCACCCGCGCCAATCTCGCGGCCGGCGGGTTCGCCAGCGCGGCGGCGTTGCGCGGGGCAGGGCGGCCCATGGCGGCTTTCTCACCGGCGCTGTTTCCCCGGCTGAAGGCGCTGAAGGCTTTCCAGATGCAGAACATGTACCGCCATCCCCGTATCGCCAATTCCATGACCCGGGCACAGGCGGTGGTGACCGACCTGTATGAGGCCTTTGTCGCCGATCCGGGGCTCCTGCCGCCGGACTGGACCCTGGCGGCGCAGCAGGCCGTGCCCGGTACTGTGGCGCGGGATTATATCGCCGGCATGACCGACCGCTTCGCCCTGGCGGAGTATGCCCGGGTTTTCCATACCGAAATCCAGCTCTGAGGCCGCTGCTGGCAAGCGGCCTCCCCCGCGACCAGCGGGGTAGGTGCCCGTAGCAGCGCCCTGCGCTGCGTAGGGCGGAGGGGGCATGAATCTAGGGACCGCAGATGCTAGTCTGTGGTCCTTAGATTCGGAAAATCAAAGTCATGGCCAACTACGAGCGCGGCGTGTACGAACCCAGCGACGAGGTGCGGGTGTTCGACGGCTCCGAGGAAGAAGATGACATCGAAGGCTCGCGCCTGCCGCTTTTGATCGTGCTGGCGCTGCTGGTGCTGGCGATGTTCGCCGGTGTGGTGTGGCTGGCCTATACCCAGGGCGTGGCGCGCGGCCGGGGCGAGACCCCGGTTCTGACGGCGGCCAACGGCCCCGAACGCGTGGCGCCGCAATCGGGCGGCGACGGCACCGTGCCCTATCAGGGCTTCAAGATTTACGAGCAGCCGGCGCCGTCGGACGACACCGCCGACAATGCGCCCGCCAAGACAGATACAAAGGGGCCGGCCAATGCCGCGCCTGCAGCCACCCCAGCCGCGCCGCCCAGGCCCGCGCCGGTGGCCGAAGCGCCCAAGCCTGCTCCGGCACCGATTGCTGTTGCGCCCAAACCGGCGCCTGCAGCGCCCGCGCCCGTTCTTGCTAAGCCGGTGACCCCGCCGCTCGCACCCGTAAAGGCCGCCGCGACTCCTGCGCCGAAACCCGCTGCTCCTGCCGCCGCTCCGCCCAAGTCGGTGGCGGCGCTGATCCAGCAGGCCAACTCGACACCGGTCCCGCCTGCGGCCAAGCCGGTCGCCGCGCCCGCCAAGCCCGCCACCCCGCCGCCCCCCGCGATGAAGCAGGCGGTGATCCCGCCAGCCGCCACTGCGACGGGGGCGCCGCGCAGCCTGGTTGCGCCCACAGCCGCGACCGCGGCCGCAACCCCCGCGCCCAAGCCCGCCGCAGCGGCGCCCGCGACCGGCGGCGTCGTACTGCAGATCGGCGCCTACAAGAGCCAGGCCGACGCAGACGCTGCCTGGAAGACCTACAAGGCCAAGCACGCCGCCCTGCTGTCGGGTTATTCCGATGACATCCAGCAGGCCGATCTGGGCGAAAAAGGCACCTGGTACCGCCTGCGCATCGGCGGCATGTCCAACCGGGAAGTCGCCGCGGGCCTGTGCGACCGGCTGAAGGCCGACGGCGGCGCCTGCATCCTGGGTAAATAGCCATCATGCGCAGTCGCGCCATTTATGGCTGCGCCGGCACGGTCCTGTCGGCGGCCGAGCGGGATTTCTTCCGCGAGGCGAAGCCGTGGGGCTTTATCCTCTTTGCACGGAACATTAGCGACCCGCGCCAAGTCAAAGTCCTGGTTGAAGAATTGCGCAACACGGTGGGCGACGCCCAGGCGCCGGTCCTGATCGACCAGGAAGGCGGCCGGGTGGCCCGGCTGAAGCCGCCCCAGTGGCGGGCAAGGCCCCCGGCGGCCGTCTTCGGAGCGCTTCATGCCCGGAACCCGGAAGCCGCCCGCGAGGCGACCTATCTCAACGCCCGGCTGATCGCCCATGATCTGGCCAGCCTGGGGATAAATGTGGACTGCCTGCCGGTTCTGGACGTGCCGGTGCCCGGCGCCCACGACATCATCGGCGACCGGGCTTTTGCCACCGACCCGGCCACCATCATCGCCCTGGGCAGGGCCCAGATCGAAGGTCTGACGGACGGCGGCGTCCTGCCGGTCATGAAGCACATCCCCGGCCATGGCCGGGCAGGGGCCGACAGCCACCTGGCGTTGCCCCGGGTGTCCGCCACGGTGGAAGAACTCAGCGCCAGCGATTTTGTGACCTTCCGCAGCCTTGACCAGTGCCCGATCGCGATGACAGCGCATGTGGTTTATGAGTCGATTGATCCACAGCGTCCTTGCACCACCAGCCCCAAAGTCATTCGGGATGTGATACGCGGTGAGATAGGATTTGACGGGCTTTTGATGTCGGACGACCTTTCGATGAAGGCGCTCGACGGGCCTTTATCGGTGCGCGCCAAACAGGCCCTTTTTGCGGGCTGCGATCTGGCGCTTCACTGCAATGGCGATATGGAAGAAATGCGCGAAGTGGCGTCGGAAGTGAAAGAACTGGAAGGCCAATCCCTGCGGCGCAGCCAGCAGGCGCTGGCGCATCTGTCCGTGCCCGTCACATCTGGAAGTGGGGCATTCGACGCCGCCGCCGCCGAGGCCCATCTGGCCACCCTGCTGGGAGCGGTGGCATGACCGAAACTGCCGAGAATTTCGAAGATTTCGAATCCGCCGCCATCGTGCGCGATGACGAAGCGCTGTTGGTGCAGGTGGACGGCTTTGAAGGTCCGCTGGACCTGCTGCTGACCCTGGCCCGCAACCAGAAGGTCGATATCGCCAAGATCTCGATCCTCAAGCTGGCCGATCAGTATCTGGAGTTCATCGAGAGCGCCAAGAAGCTGAACCTGGAGCTGGCCGCCGATTATCTGGTGATGGCGGCCTGGCTGGCTTACCTGAAATCCCGCCTGATCCTGCCGCAGGAAAAGGGCTCCGACGGCGAACCCACCGCCGACGAGATGGCCACCCGCCTGCGCTGGCGCCTGCAGCGCCTGGATGCCATGCGCGCCGCTGCCACCCGGCTGATGGGCCGCGAGCGGCTGGACCGCGACGTGTTCGGCCGCGGCGATCCCGAAGCGGTCAATGTGATCAAGCTGCGGACCTACAAAGACACGATGTACGACCTGCTGACCGCCTATGCGACCGACCGGGCGCGCAAGCTGGGCGGCAAGGCTTACCGCCCCCAGATGGCGCCGGTACTGGCGATCGAGGAAGCGCGGGAGCGGCTGGAACGGATGCTGGGCAAGATCTCCGACTGGAGCGCCCTGACGGGCCTGCTGCCCTTCGAATGGACGGGCGGGGCCCGGCGCCGTTCGGCGGTGGCCTCGACCCTGCTGGCCGCCCTGGAGATGGCCCGGGACGGCAAGGTGGAACTGCAGCAGATGGCGCCCTTCGCCGAGATCTTTGTGCGCGACGGCCGGCGAGGGCCTGATCTACCTTCCAATATTCCTGAGGCGTCCGCGCCGGGAGCATGACATGAGCAGCGTAGCCAAGATGATTGAGACGATCGAAGACCAGATGGAAGCCGAGAGCCCCGAAGCCAACGCCGAGCATCTGCGGATGGTCGAGGCGCTGCTGTTCGCGGCCTCCGAACCGCTGGACCAAAAGGCACTGTCAACATCGCTGCCCGAAGGTGCCGACATTCCCGGCCTGCTCAAGGCACTTGAAGCGGCATATGAGAAGCGCGGCGTAAACCTTTGCTGTGTCGCTGGAAAATACCAGTTCCGCACCGCCAGCGATCTGGCCTTCCTGCTGCGCAAGGAGCAGCCGGAACAGAAGCGCCTGTCCAAGGCGGCCATCGAAACCCTGTCCATCATCTCCTACCACCAGCCCGTCACCCGGGCCGAGATCGAGGATATTCGCGGCGTCGCCATGTCCAAGGGCACCATCGACATCCTGATGGAAATCGGCTGGATCAAGATCCGCGGCCGCAAGCGCACCCCCGGCCGCCCGGTCACCTACGGCACCACCGAGGCCTTCCTGGTCCAGTTCGGGCTGGAAAGCGTCGCCCACCTGCCGGGCCTGGACGAGCTCAAGGCCGCCGGCTTCCTGGAAGCCATCCCGCCGTCCGGCTTCGACGTCCCCAATCCGTCCGAGGCCCTGGGCCCGGATGAAGACCCCTATGATCCCAACGAGCCGGAAATGGCGACTGGGAGCGTAAATCTCGACGAAGCCTAACTGCCGAGCCTCGCCTGCATGAGTGCCTTCAGTCCGATATTCCCCCGGCCCATGGGCGGGCCTCTCATCGCCTGGGAAGGGGTCTTCAGCGCCGCCGAGGTGGACCGCATCACGGCAATCGGCGACGGCTTGGCGCGCGACCGCGCCGAACTGGTCCTGGCGCAGGACCCGATGGGCAAGAAGCGCGTCACCGATGTGTCCTGGCTGGAGCACAACACCCAGACCCAGTGGCTGTTCGCCCGGCTGGAGCAGATCGCCCAGCAGCTAAACCGCCAATATTACAAATACAATCTCTACAGCGAACTGCGCGAACGCCTGCAATACACCGTCTATGAATCCAGCCAGGGCGGGCATTATGACTGGCATGTCGATCACGGCGCCCTGGGGCCGGATCCGCGCAAGCTGTCGATCAGCGTGCAGTTGAGCGAGCCGTCGGATTATAAGGGCTGCGACCTGGAGCTGAATTTCGGAGACGGTATCGTGGCGGTGCCGCGCACGCGCGGCACGGTGGTCTCCTTTGCCTCCTATGTGCTGCACCGGGTGACGCCGGTCACCGCCGGGGTGCGCAAGTCGCTGGTCGCCTGGGTATCGGGCCCGGAATTTCAGTAATCAGCCGTCTGTCAGCCGTGTCAGCATCAGATTGGTCAGCCGGCCCGTGATCTCCGGCTGGAAAGCGTTGCCCAGTGAGGCGCGACCATCGAATTTCTCCGCCGCATGGGGACCGTTGGCGTCGACATAATGCATGAAGACCTGGAACAGCCGCTCCCCTTCATAAGCGTCGCGCCAGTGCGTCAGCTCCGGACCCCTGTACAGAAGCGCGTCCCCGGGCCGCAGCATCGCGGCGAAGGGCGCGTTCTCGTCGCCAATGTTCAGCGCCCAGGGCGCGTCGGGCTCCTGGCCCAGGTTGAGGCTGATGGAAATCTCGCAGGCCGAACGGTCGCGATGCGGCTCCAGAACATCGCCCTTCTTGTAGATGCGGGCAAAGGAATAGGTGGGGTGCAGTTCGAGCCCGGTATGGGCCTCGATCAGCGGCTTGATACCCTGCATCAGCGCATCGACCTGGGCGTCGCCATAGACGTTGGGCGTGCCGGGCACCTGTTCATCACCAGCCATCAGCATGGTGCCGGCTTTCGCACGCCGCGCCAGGTGATCGCGCAGCTGCGCCACGCGGTCGGCAGGGACCAGGGCCTTGATGACGGCATAGCCGTCAGTCTGGAAAGCGTCGGTGGCAGAAGCTGTATCGGGCGGCATGGCGTTTGTCTTCGGCAACGCCCGATTATAAAACGCTGCCGCGCCGGAAGAAAAGACTCTGTTTATTTCTCCGGCAGGGCGAAGACATAGACCATGTTGGAGCCGCTGGGCTGGTCGATCTCCGGGAAAAGCCGCGGAGAGTTCCCGCCGCCGAAGCCGCCGCCCGCCACCACGGCGATATATTGCCGGCCGCCCTGGCTGAACGAGACCGGGGCGCCGCTGACATGCGAGCCCAGGCGCGTCTGCCACAGGACCTTGCCGTTATCCTGGTCGAAGGCACGCAGGTAGCGGTCCAGCGCGCCGTTGAACACCAGCCCGCCGCCGGTCGCCAGCACGGGCGCATAATTGGTCGCCTTGTTCTCCCAGCTCCACAGTGTCTTGCCGGTTTCCACCGAGATCGCATCGATGCGGCCGATGCCGGTGTGGCCGGGAGATATTTTGGCGGTGCCCAGGACATTGTAGCCGTCGGGCAGTTTGTTGGGGATGTTGTCCGCC
>CANBZE010000006.1 GCA_947373775.1 Alphaproteobacteria bacterium | reverse complement strand
AAGGAAGACCTGGAAGCACAGGCCGATCCCAATTCCGACGCGCTGGAGGCCTTCCAGAAGCGCTATGCCAAGGCGCAGGCGCGTGACTTCGACGGCAATGCGGCTGTGGTCAGCGAGGGCGATGCGTTGATCGCCTACCTGCAGATGCTGGGCACGCTGGTGGACTTCAAGACCTACCACGCGCGTGCGCCTGAGAACCGGAGATAGAGATGGAACGCTGGGCTTATGAAGACGTGCTGGCCTTCGCCCAAAGCTGGGGCGCCGTCTATTTCGTAGCGATGTTCATTGCGGCCTTTGCCTATGCTTGGTGGCCGAAAAATCGCCCGCGCTTCGAGCAGGCGGCACTGATTCCCTTCCGGGACGAGGATGTCTGATGTCTGAGAAAGAAGTTGACGACGTTTCCGGCACCCAGACGACGGGCCATGAGTGGGACGGAATCAAGGAGCTGGACACGCCCATGCCGCGCTGGTGGCTGTACATTCTCTACGCCACCATCGTGTGGGCGGTGGGCTACTGGTTAGTTTATCCGGCCTGGCCCGGCATCACCTCGTACACACACGGACTCTGGAATCATTCCCAGCGCGACGAAGTCACCGCGGATGTTGCAGCGCTGAAGTCGGCCCGCGCGGGCCGGGAACAATCGCTGGCCAGCGCTTCGCTGGCGGATATCCAGAAGAATCCCGACTTGCTGCAATTCGCCATGGCCGAAGGCAAAGCCGCCTTCGGCGACAACTGCGCCCCGTGCCACGGCGCCGGCGGGCAGGGCGCCCGCGGCTATCCCAATCTGAATGACGATGTTTGGCTGTGGGGTGGCAAGCTGGCGGATATTCAGCATACCATTTCAGTGGGCGTCCGTTCCACCAGTGCGGACACGCGCCAGTCGCAGATGCCCGCATTCGGCCGGGATGGCATCATCAAACCGGCGCAGGTGGACGATCTGACCGAGTATGTCGTGCACCTGTCGGGGCGGGCTGCCGACGCGCGTGCCGTGCGCCGCGCAACGCCGTTTTTCGCGGATAACTGTGCCGCTTGCCATGGATCGGAGGGCAAGGGCAATCGCAGCTTCGGCGCCCCCAACCTCACGGACAATGAATGGGAATATGGGTCCGCCCGCGACGACATTCATGACCAGATCTGGAACGGGAATGGCGGCGTGATGCCGACCTGGTCGGGGCGCCTGTCGCCCGAAGAGATCAAGGCCGTGGCGGTCTATGTCCACAATCTGGGCGGCGGCGAGTAGTACCCTGGAGCAGCCATTGATCGTGCACACCGTCATACCTGACAGCAAGCTTCCGAGGATGGCGGCGGAGGGTGTGGCGCGCTCGGACGCTTCCGCCACCAACAGCGCAGCCAGCCGCAAGCTCTTCAAGTCGCGCGTGCGCATTCATCCCAGGGAAACGGTCGGCCATTACCGTTCCATGAAATGGGCGATGATGGCTTTCACGCTCAGCATCTATTACCTGGTGCCGTGGCTGCGCTGGAACCGCGGTGCCGGCGCGCCCAACCAGGCGGTGCTGGTCGATTTGGCCCATGAGCGGTTCTATTTCTTCTTCATCGAGATCTGGCCACAGGAAGTCTATTACATCACCGGCTTGCTGATCCTGGCGGCGGTATCACTATTCCTGATCAACGCGCTGTTCGGCCGGTTATGGTGCGGCTTTTCCTGCCCCCAGACCGTCTGGACGGACCTTTTCATCTGGGTGGAAACCAAGATCGAAGGCGATCGCAACGCGCGCATCCGGCTGGATGCGGCGCCCTGGACCGCCGCCAAGGTTGCCAAACGCACGTCCAAGCATGCCATCTGGCTTGCCTTCGCCGTGGCGACCGGCGGCGCCTGGGTCTTCTACTACAATGATGCCCCGACCCTGCTGCACCAGTTGCTGGCTGGAACCGCCAGTATGGGCAGTTATGCCGCGGTGGCGGGTCTGGCCTTCACCACCTATGCGCTGGGCGGACTGATGCGCGAGCAGGTCTGCACTTATATGTGTCCCTGGCCGCGCATCCAGGCAGCCATGACGGATACCGAAGCGCTCACAGTGACCTATCGGCGTGACCGGGGCGAAGCACGCGGCGCACACAAGAAGGGGGAGAGCTGGGATGGGCGAGGCTCCTGCATTGACTGCAACCAGTGCGTTGCGGCTTGTCCGATGGGCATCGACATTCGCGACGGCGCCCAGTTGGAATGCATCAATTGCGGACTGTGCATAGATGCCTGCGACGACGTCATGGGCCGTATCGGCCAGCCGCCGCGCCTGATCGCTTATGATACCGAGGCCAATGTCGAGCGCCGGTTGGGCGGCAAGGCGCCGCGCACCCGTTTCGTGCGGCCACGCACCATTCTTTACGGCGCGGTTCTCGCGGCAGTTTCAGGGATCATGCTGGCGACCCTCACATTCCGCCACACATTGGACCTGGATGTGATGCGCGACCGCAACCCCGACTACGTCCAGCTGGCCGATGGCGCCGTGCGCAACGCCTACACCATCAAGCTGATGAACCGGAGCGGCGTCGCCCGGCAATTGCAGCTCAGCGTTTCAGGCATCAAGGCGCGTGAGATCAAGGTGATTGGCGACGGTGAAATCAAATCGTCGGTCCTGCTGCCGGTGCCTGCGGACAAGGTTCGCACCTTGCGCGTGCTGGTGACGGTGGCGCGCCCCGACCTGGCGGATAGCCATGCCCTGACCTTTACCTTGGCCGCCGGCAAGGAAGCGCGCGCGGCGGAAGCCGTTTTTGTACCAGGAGCCAGCAAATGATCAGAACTTTGACGGGACGCGGCGTTCTGCTCTGTTTGGCCGGTTTCTTTGGCCTCATCTTTGCGACCAATGCCATTTTCATAACCGAGGCGGTCAAGACATTTCGCGGCGAGGACGAACAGCTGCCCTACCTCCAGGGCGTCGCCTACAATCAGACGCTGGAGCATCGCGCGCAGCAGGCCAGGCTCGGCTGGCAGGCGAGCATTGCGGCCCAGCGCACGGCTGCGGGCAAGGTCCTGGTTACGGTCGCGCTGAATCAACGTGACGGTTCGCCGGAAGACCGCGCCAGCCTGGCCGGCGAACTGCGCCATCCCGCCGATGAAAACCGGGATCGGGCGTTGCGCTTTTCACAGGTTACGCCCGGCCTTTATCGGGCCGAGCTGGCCGGCGTTGCGCCAGGCAACTGGGACGTGCTGGTCAGCAACAAGGGGTCCGATTCTTTCCAGGCGAGCAGGCGGCTATGGGTGCCGTGATCCTGTCGCACAGCAACGATGAATTTGCCGACGATCTTTCGGCGCTGGTGCGGCATGACGCCTCCGGCGCGGACGCCTTCGACGTGGCAGTCAAAGGCGCGCGCTGCGCCAATTGCATCGCCAAGATCGAGCAGGGCGTTGGCGCCATTCCCGGCGTCGAAAATGCGCGGCTGAACCTGTCCACCGGCAAGCTTGCGGTACTCAGCCGCAAGGTTGCGCCGCAAGCGATCCTGCGGCGGGTGCGTGATTTGGGATATGAGGCGCGGCCTTTCGAGGCGGCGGAAACCTTGAGCGGAGAAAAGGCGGAGGGACGACTGCTGCTGCGCTGCCTGGCGGTTTCGGGTTTCGCCACGGTGTTCGTGATGGGCCTGACGGATTCTGTCTGGTACGGCGGCGCGGACCTGGGCGCGGGCATGCGCCAGACATTCTTCTGGCTGGCGGGTGTGGTGGCCGTTCCGGCCACGCTTTATGCGGGCCAGCCATTTTTCCTTGCGGCCTGGCGCGGAATCATGGCGCGCAGCGCCAATATGGACTTGCCGATAAGCCTGGCGCTGCTGCTGTCGCTGGGGCTGAGCCTGTACCAGACCGCCCAGGGCGGCATGCACACCTATTTCGACGCCGCTACGATGCTGGCCTTTCTGCTCCTGATCGGGCGCTATCTGGATTACCGCCTGCGCGATCGCGCGCGGGATGCGGCACGCCATCTTCTGGCGCTACAATCGCTCCTGGTGCGCCGCATGTCTGCAGATGGTACCGTCCGGACGGTGGCGGCGCGCGAGGTGGGCGCGGGCGACCGCCTGCTGCTTGCCAGCGGCGATCGCGTGCCCGTCAATGGCGTGCTCCAAGATCATGCGACCGAGTGCGACATGTCGTTGGTCACGGGCGAAAGCCTTCCCCAGATGCTGCAATCGGGCGCCGCTGTGCCGGCTGGCGCGATTGTGACGGGGGCGGCTGTCATTTTGCGCGCAACGGCGGGAGTCGAAAATTCCCTCGTGGCCGATCTGGCGCGATTGCTCGAGGCCGGCCAGCAGGCCAAGAGCCTGTATGTCCGCCTGGCGGACCGCGCCGCCCGCGCCTATGTGCCGGTAGTTTTTTCCCTGTCGCTGCTGGCTTGCGCCGGATGGCTGATGGCGGGCGCGAGTCTGGCGCAGGCCATCACCAGTGCGATAACGGTGCTGATCATTACCTGCCCCTGCGCTTTGGGCTTGGCAGTCCCGGCGGTTCAAATTGTCGCCACCGAACGGCTGTTCAACCGCGGCGTCTTCGTCAAGTCCGGCGATGCGCTTGAGCGATTGGCCGAAATCGACATGGCGATCTTCGACAAGACAGGAACGTTGACCGTAGGATCGCCGGTGCTCCAGAACGCGCAGGATGTGCCGCCGGATGTGCTGGAGCGTGCGGCCCGGATTGCGCGGGCCAGCCGCCATCCGCTGGCACATGCCATTGCCGCCGCCGCCGGCGTCGGACCCGTGGCTCCGGATGTGCGCGAGATCGCGGGCTCAGGGCTGGAGTGCGGCAGCGGCAATGACATCGAGCGCCTTGGCAGCGCCGCATGGTGCGGCGCCGAGGCGGATACGCATCAACTCTGGTATCGCCGGGGCGCACAGGCACCCATCGGATTTCTACTCCAGGACGAATTGCGTCCCGATGCCGCTGCGCTGATCCGCGGCTTGCAGCAACGCAACATCCGCGTGGAGATGCTCTCAGGCGACAATGCTCCGATCGTATCCGGTATTGCCGCCCAGGTCGGCATCACCGACTGGTATGCCGGCTTCACGCCGCAGCAAAAGGCGGCACGGCTGCAATCCCTGTCCGCTCAGGGATACCGCGTCCTGATGGTGGGCGACGGCATCAATGACGCCGCGGCCATGGCGCTTGCGCATGTTTCCATCGCGCCGGGTACCGCCACCGACATCAGCCAGCGCGCCTCCGACATGGTGCTGCGCGGCAACGATCTAATGCCCATCCTGGAAGCTCATGACGTGGCGCGCAAGGCGCGGCGGCTGGTGCTGCAGAACTTCGCCATGGCTGCTCTCTACAATCTCACGGCGATTCCCATGGCGGCGCTGGGTTTTGTCACGCCCCTGATCGCCGCATCCACCATGGCGGGATCGTCCATGCTGGTAACGCTCAATGCGCTTCGGCTTGCTGCCGGGAAAGCGCGGTAAGCTTGGCGTTGATCATATATTCTGCGTTGCTGGTGGGGCTTTTCAGCCTCGCAGTTCTATTATGGGCGCTTGCCAGCGGCCAGTATGACGATCCTGACGGCGACGCCGTACGGATTTTGATGGATGATGACGCGGACGGGCCTGCGCCATGATCTCACAGGCCGGGCGAGGCGCGACTTTTCAGGCGCTGAAATAGGCGGCCGCTCCCGCACCAAACGCCAGGAGTGCCGAGCCGCTCAGGGCAATCCCCAGCCGTGGGCCGCCGAAGGCGACCGCCAGGACTGATTTCGCCAGCGCATTGGCGGCGGCGGCGATCAGTATGGTGGAGGCGGCAAGCATCGGCGTGATTCCCGTGCCGGCCAACCGGGCCATGGAAAGCGTTATGGGATCCACGTCCAGCAGGCCGGAGACCCCGCCCAGCGCAAACAGGCCAGCCCGGCCCGACGAGAACAGTTTCGCCAGCAGCATGATGGCGGCCAGCAAGCCGGTGAATCGCAGCAGGAGAGGCAGCTCAAAAGGGTCCTGCAGGGTCAGCCCCTGGGCTCCGGCCTTCCCGGCGGCGCGATAGGCCAGGGCGGCCGGGACCAGCAGCAATCCTGATGCGGCGAGAATTGGAGCGCCAAGAGGAACCAGAAGGACGGGGGCAATCACCACCGCAATCACGGTCATGCGCAGCAGCGAAACGATCCAGGCTGCGAGGATGGCGGCCATCACTTCTGCAAGCGCTGCGGGACTGCGTTTGACCAGCCGCGCAAATGTCCAGGTTACGGTGGTCGAGGTGGCGAGGCCGCCCGCGATCGCGGCAAACAGCAAGCCACGGCGCTCACCGGCGATCCGCACCGCGATGTAGCCCGCGTAGCAGACCACGCCCACCAGAACCGTCATCAACCAGATCTGATGTGGGTTCAGCGCATTCCACGGATCCACGTTTCGGTCCGGCAGAGCGGGCAGCAGCACGACCGTCATGGTCAGCAACACCAACGCGGCCCGCAGTTCGGTCCATTTCAGATGGCGTAAGAAGGTATGCATGACCCGGCGTTCGGCAAGGACGGCGGCCACGACAACGCCGCCCGCGGCCGCCACAACCATGCTGCCTCGCGCCGCATAGGCGCCCAGGGCAAAGGTCAGAATGCCGGCGATCAAGCCGGTAGCAGAAAAATTCCTGCTCGCGCGGGCCCGGCGCCACTCAAAGAGACCGAAGGGGAGGGCGAAGGCTACCAGGCAAAGGCCAAGTGTGATGTCGCCCGGCAGCAGGCCGCTGATGCCGCCCAACCCGCCGATGAGGGTAAAGGTGCGGATGCCGGCGACGCGCGCGCCGTCGGGGGCCTGACGGGTCTGCCAGCCACGTTCGATGCCGATCAGCAGTCCGATCGCCGCAGCGAGACACGCCCTCTGAAGAATTTCGACGTCGCCCATCCGAGTTCAGGGGTGCACAGGAGGGATAAGGCCAGCAATGTACATCCAAACCAGTATGGCCCCGGTCAGGACCACAAGTACACACAGGAATGCGGTGAAGTTTTCCGTGGTGCCAATATTGCGGAGGGGCGGTCTCAAGTGTCTTTGCCGGATTTCCAGCGTCCGCCATGGACAGCGGCACCTGCCACCAGGATGGCGACAATGGCAAAGACCAGCAGGGCCAGATCGCTTTTCATGACGTCCTAGGGGTGGGAAAGTGCGTGGTGAATTGCCCGTTCCGGAACCTCGTCAAACGAAGGCGCGACGGTGCCGATCCAGGTGATCAACGGCGCCTTGCGCGATACATCGGGCGGCAGGGCCTTGGGATGTCCGACAATGATCGGAGCGACCACACGGCTGGGCCTTGGCAGCGCCAACAGATCGTGGCCTTCCTCGGTATTGAGCCAGCCTTGGGCAAATCCGATCCAGCAGGTGCCCAAATCCTGATCCAGCGCCGCCAGCATCAGGTTCTGCGCCGCCAGGGCGCAATCTTCCGCGCTCCATTGCCCATTACCCAAAGCGGAGAGAACGATCAGCACGGGGGCCTGGTAGAAAATCTGGAATTCGGGATCGGACAAAAGATCCTGAAAATGGCCGGGCCGCGGCATCGCGGAGATGCCCTTCAACATCCATTCCTTGGATCGCGCCGAAATCTCGTCCAGCATTGCGGCATCGGTGATGACCGTGAAATGCCAGGGTTGCTCGTTCATCGCGCTGGGAGCCCAGCTGGCTGCCGAGATCAGTTCGCGCAGCGCGGATGACGTCACCGGCTCCCGGGTAAAATCCCTGACCGCACGGCGTCTTCGAATGGCTGTGCGGATATCCACGCTAGCTCCGGATTTTATACATCGCGATGGAGATGTTTGCGGCAAGATAGGAAACGGCGCTGGCCGCCAGGCCGCTGCTGACTGCGATCAGAAGATCGGCGTCGCCGCTGTACCTGTACACCACGGCAAAGCCGACCAGACCAGCCAGAACCGCAAGTATGTGCCGCAGGCCCGGCTTCGGTGCTCGCCGCCTGCCGGTCACTTCCGGGCCCTGCGCGCCCTGCGGGATTCGTCCCAGGACGCCCAACCCAGGATGCCGCCGAACAGAGAAAAGGCACAAACGATAAAGATGACAACTTCAAGATCATGAATGGGCATTTGGCTCTCCTTTGTCTGGTGCAGGTTGGGACATGGCTCAGTCGTGCGCGTTGATGTCGATCAAGCCGGGGGTGTCCCCGGCCCATGGGGCCGGGGACGTATCGGGCTCACCTTGGGCTGGGGGGCGGGGTCAGGCGGCCAGATCTTCCAGTACGTCGCTGTTGAGGATTTTCACTTCGCGGGTGCTGGGCAGGGCGATAACCTTGTCGCGCTCCAACTGGGTCAGGCTGCGCGAGACGGTTTCGATGGTCAGGCCCAGGTAATCGGCAATGTCCTGGCGGGTCATGGCGAGATGGAGAACCCGCTTGTTCGCCGACTGCTTGGCCCAGCCAAGCAGGAAAGCGGCAACCTTTTCGGCGGCGCCCCGGCGACCCAGCAGCAGGCAGTGGGCTTGTGCCGACACCATGTTCTGCATGGCGTACTGGAACAGCTGGCGGCTGATGGTCTGGTCCTTCTGGGCCAGCGTTTCAACAATGCGGCGGCGATAGCAAACCAGTATGCAGTCGCTGACCGCCTCGGCCGACATCAGCCGCTCTTCATCCAGTTCGAGCCCGAACAGGTCACCGGCAACGTGGAAGGCTTCGATCTGGCGCCGGCCATCGTTGAGAAATTTGCAGGCCCGGACAACTCCCGAAACCACCTTGTAGAACACATCGGTGTCGTCGCCCTCCGCGAAAATCTCGCGCCCCTGGGCGATATGGATAACGGTCCCGGCAGTGCGGAGGGGCTCCTGGAGGTCCTGTTCGGCCATCCAGTTCGTGCGGGCCTCGACGGCCGCGGAAACTCGTGTGCTGATCGCCATCTGTACCGTCATCGCTGTCTCCTGAGGCGGGTTTACCCCTTTGGTTTAGCGGCCGGCGGTGGCTTCAGATATTCGGTATTCCCCTTAGGGACTCTACGTAGTCAGGGACTGATAATGACTTTCAAAGCCCGGGTTTCGGCTGCCCGGCCGAAGGTGTCATAGGCATCCAGGATACGGTCCAGGGTATAGCGGTGGGTTATCAGGGGCGCCGGATCCAGGCTTTTGGCCGTGATTGCACGCAGCAGCATGGCGGTGGCGGCCGTATCCACCAGGCGGGTGGTAATGGTGATATTCCGCGACCAAAGCAGTTCCAGGTGAAAATCCGCCTTGCAGCCATGGACGCCGACATTGGCGATGGTACCGCCCGGCGCCACCAGCGACTGGCAAAGTTCGAATGTCGCCGGAACGCCGACCGCTTCGACCACAGTGTCCACGCCGACCCCGCCGGTCAGGGCCATGACCTGCGCCACGGTGTCTTGTGTGCCGCTGTTGATGGTGTCGGTGGCGCCGAAGCGCCGGGCGACCTCCAACCGGTTGTCGTCCAGGTCGATCAGGATTGTCCGGGACGGCGAGTAAAACTGCGCGGTCAGCAGGGTTGCCAGGCCGATGGGCCCGGCGCCAACGATTGCGACGGTAGCGCCCGGCGCGATCTTGCCGTTCAGTACGCCGCACTCATAGCCGGTCGGCAGGATGTCGCTGAGCATGACCAGTGCTTCTTCATCCGCGCCTTCCGGCAGGCGGTAAAGGCTGGTATCGGCATGGGGGATGCGGACATATTCCGCCTGTGTGCCGTCGATGGTGTTGCCCAAGATCCAGCCGCCGCTCTCGCAATGCGAATACATGCCGCGGTGGCAATAATCGCACTTCCCGCAAGACGAGATGCAGGAGATCAGAACCCGGTCACCGGGCCTGAACCGCGTGCAGCCGGCGCCGATGCTGTCCACGATGCCGACGCCCTCATGGCCGAGAATGCGGCCGGGCACGCAAGTGGGAACGTCGCCCTTCAGGATGTGGAGATCGGTGCCGCAAATCGTGGTTTTTGTGATTTTGACGATGGCATCGCCTGCTGTCTGCAGGATGGGCTTTGGGCGATCCTCCAGCGCTTTGAAGCCGGGACCGCGATAAACCAGGGCTTTCATGGGCCAAATTCCGCTTTTGATTGAATCGGATAATGGCAAGTGGCGCAGCCATCGCCTTGATGCCGATCAAGACTTCTGGCGATTACGCCAGCGCGCGGCTAGGGTATCGGCCATGACGGTCGCCCCCGATATTTCCGGCCTGAGCCCGCCAGAAACCGACGCCGCATTGGACGCGGCGGGAGCGGGGACATGGCGTTGGCATCTGGCGCAGGAGCGCGTGATCCTTTCCCCCCGCGCCGCGAAGCTTCTTGGTGCGCCTGCGCCCGAACTGCCGCGGGAGGCTTTCCTGGCGCTTGTCCACCCCCATGACCGCAAGGCGATGGAACGATCGTTGCGAGATTGCCTGTATGCCGGCCGGCCGCACGATCTGGATTTTCGCATCTTTCCCGACGGCAAGTGGCGGCGGATGCGGGGGCAAGTAGCGTCGAACCGGCTTGTTGCGGACGGCATCGTCCTGGACATTGGCCAGCGCCGCTCGGCACAGCTGACCAATACGCGTCTGGCCGCCATCGTGTCTTCGTCTGACGATGCCATTGTCGGGAAGACTATCGACGGAATTGTTACCGACTGGAACTTGGCCGCCCAAAACATCTTCGGTTACAGCGCCGAGGAAATGATTGGCCAGTCCATCTCACGGCTTCTGCCGCCTGGCCTGGAAGACGAAGAGCAGAAAATCCTGGACAGGATCCGTGCGGGCGAAAAGGTGGACCATTTCGAGACCCGCCGGCGCCACAAGAATGGCAGCATTATTGATGTTTCGGTCACGGTCTCGCCCGTGTGGGATGACGAAGGCATGCTGATCGGCGCCTCCAAGGTGGCGCGCGACATCACCGCTGCGCGTTCCGCGCAGGCGGCCCTGCGCGAACGGGAGGCGCATCTGCAGTCCGTTCTGGATACGGTCCCTGATGCGATGGTGGTGATCGACACGCGGGGCGTCATGCGGTCTTTCAGCGCCACCGCCGAGAAGTTGTTCGGCTATTCGGCGAGCGAGGCGATTGGCAAGAATGTGAGCATGCTGATGCCGCAGCCCTATAGCGGCCATCACGACTCCTATTTGGCACGCTATATGGCCACCGGCGAAAAGCGGATCATCGGGGTGGGTCGGCTGGTTGTGGGACAGCGCAAGGACGGTTCGACATTTCCCATGGAGCTCGCCGTTGGGGAGATGCGCTCCGGCGACCGGCGTTTTTTCACTGGCTTTGTGCGGGATTTGACCGAGCGGCAACAGACCCAGCAGCGGCTGCAGGAACTGCAGTCTGAACTGATTTTCATGTCCCGCTTTACCGCGTTGGGCGAAATGGCCTCCACCCTCGCCCATGAGCTCAACCAGCCCCTGACGGCCATGACCAGCTATCTCAACGGTGCGCGCCGGCTGTTGGACAGTGGCAAACCTTCGGACATCGTTATGGCACGCGGCGCTATGGACAGTGCCGCCGAGCAGACCTTGCGGGCCAGCCAGATCATCAAGCGCTTGCGAGAATTCGTGGCGCGGGGTGAAAGCGACCGCCGGCCCGAGGACCTGCGCAAGCTGATCGAAGAAGCCAGTGCCTTGGCCCTGGTCGGGGCGAAGGAGACCGGCGTCCACGTCTCCTTTGACTTCGATACGGCCATCGGCCTGGTCATGGCTGACCGCATCCAGATCCAGCAAGTGATCCTCAACCTCATGCGCAATGCGCTGGAGGCGTTGCAGGAGGTTGACAGGCGCAAACTGGAGATTGCCACCCGGCAGATCGATTCCGAGACCGTGGAAATCGCGGTCCGGGATACGGGCCCGGGAATCGCGCCGGCAATCGCGGAGAAGCTCTTCCAGCCTTTCATGACCACCAAGCCGCAGGGCATGGGCGTGGGACTATCCATTTCACGCACCATTGTGGAAGCTCATGGCGGGCGGCTTTGGACCGAACCCAACCCGCAAGGCGGCACGATCTTTTTTCTGACTCTGAAGACTGCCGAAGGGGAGGCGCACAGCGATGCCCGTTAGCGGAGTTGTTCACCTCATCGACGACGACGAGGACGTGCGCCGTGCGGTCGCCTTTCTGCTGGGAACCGCTGGCATGGCGGTGAAAGTCTATGATTCTGCCTCGGCCTTTCTGGAAAAATGCGACGATTTGCAGTCCGGATGTGTCGTCAGCGATGTGCGCATGCCTGGAATTGATGGGCTGGAACTGCTGCGGCGCCTCAACCGGCAGGGGCCTCACCTGCCGGTGGTGGTCATGACAGGGCATGCCGATGTAGCTCTGGCGGTAGCAGCAATGAAAGAAGGCGCGGTGGATTTCATCGAAAAGCCCTTTTCTGACGAGGTACTCCTGGGGGCGATTGAGGTGGCCTTTGAGCATGGAAGAAAAACAGGCGGTCCGGGCCGGGAAACGACCGAAGTTCACAAGCGCCTGGCCATTCTCACCGTTCGGGAGAAGGAAGTGCTTGACGGCCTTTTGGCGGGGTATCCCAACAAGACCATCGCTTATGACCTGGGCATCAGCCCGCGCACGATCGAAGTGCATCGGGCCAATGTGATGACCAAGATGGGCGCGTCGAGCCTGTCGGAGCTGGTGCGGATGGTGATTTCGGCCGGGTAGGGGGCAGGCCTGCATGTTCGGGTGCCGGCCGCCCTTCTGACCGGGTTAAAGCTGGCGGGTGATTGTGCCGATTCCGGTCCGGGGTTCCACGCTATCGGCCTTCAGCCCCGGCACCTTCAACCCGGTGACCGCAATAACTCTAAAAGGGCGCGGAACGCCATCGTCTTCCGTAACAGTGACGTAGAAGCCGGGCGCAATAACGTGCCTGTCGAGTTTGAAAAAAGGCTCGTCGTCTTCCCGTCCGGGCTGGTAGTCAAAGCGCCAGCCGCGACCGACCCGGCGCAACAGCCCCTTGCGGTCTTCCTGGCCGGGACGAAAATTGCGGACCGTGCATTTGTCTTTTTCCGTCAACCAGGCCGCGCCGTCCAGATGGCCATGCTGGTTGAGCGGGGCGACAAATTCATAGCCACGGCGTGGATCGCCTTGGGGCGCCTCGCTGGTGCGGCCCAGTTCGAGACGGATGGTCATGAGTGACATGTTTCTCTCCCAAAATGCTCGATCACCTTGTGCTCGACCTCCCGCAACCGCGCGTTGATGAAGTCGGCGCTGGCTCCCGGTACCACGCCGCCGACATGGACATGCGCCAGGGCCTTCATGCCGCACAGGCTGGCGAAGTAGTCGTCGAACAGGTTTTGCACCGCGTCCAGCGCGCCGATCTGTTTGATCCACCCCGCCGGCGCGCCGCTGGAACTGAAGCTGATCAGGTTGCGGCCCGTCAGCAGGGGGCTGTAGCTGTGTCTGCCCGCGCCATAGGCGAAGCCGAAGCCGAATACCCGCTCCAGATACCCCTTGATGATCGCCGGCGGAGAATTCAGCCAGAGCGGATAGACGAAGGCGAAAACCTCACAATCCTTCAGCAGGCTGCGTTCGATCACGACGTCGGGCTCGGGGCAGAAGGGATTGGCGAATGGCAATTCCCCGGCCTTGAGGCAAGGATCGAAGCCCATGCGGTAGAGATCGCGCATGACCGTGGTATGTCCCTGCGCCTCACAGGCTCTGGCATAGGCCTGCGCGACCGATCCGGTGAAACTCTCCGCGCAGGGATGGGCAAATATGATGGCGTGCTTCACGGCTTTCTCCTGCCGTAAAGTTAGGGCGGCTTGTTTCCTGCCGCTTTGCGCCAAATCAAGGCAGGGCTGGGTTTTTGACCGAAAATGCGTTCATGCCTTGGCGCCCTTTGATTTTCTCAGTCCTGTTGCTGATATGCGGCCCGGCGGCGGCGCAGCCGGCCAGCTTTGCACCTCCGCTGGAGACAGCGTTGGCCTCAACATCGGATGGTGGGCTGACCCGGCAGTTCTACCTGGAGCGCAATGGCGCCCTGGCCTGGGGTTCCACCGCCGATGCCAAGCTGGCGGTCCGCGTGCTCTCAGATGCTGCCAGTGAAGGGCTCGATCCTGACCGTTACGGCGTTTTTCTGAACAGCGGTAACGTGGTGGCGGACGACGTCGCGATCAGCACCGCTGTGCTGCGATATATGCGCGACCTGGCGGTCGGCCGTCCCGACCTGGAGTCGCTCGATGACGACGTCGCTCTGCCGCCGCGGTCCCCCGACTTGCCGGCTTTGCTGAACGACGCATTGCGCCAAGGCCGTCTCGCTGCCATGCTGGCTTCGCTGGCGCCGCAATATTCGGATTATGCGGCCCTGAAAGCCGCGCTGGCGCGCAACGCACAGCCTGCGGACGTCATTGCCGCCAACATGGAACGCTGGCGCTGGCTACCCACCTCGCTGGAACCGGACCGGATTGTCATCAACGCCGCCGACGCGCAACTGCAGCTATGGCTGGGCGGAAAAATGGTTCTGACCTCCCGGGTGATCGTCGGACGTCCCGACAATCGCACGCCGATCCTGCGGGCGGAGGGCGCCGGAGTGACCATCAATCCGCCCTGGACCGTTCCGCATTCCATAGCGGCCAAGGAAATCCTGCCCAAACTGAAACGCAATCATGCCTATCTGGCCGGCCAGGACATGGTTCTGCTCGATGGTCCGGCGGGCGATCCGCACGGTCTTGGCGTCAATTGGCGCGCGGTCCGCGCCGGCACCTTTCCCTATCGCATTCGTCAATTTCCGGGCGCGCACAACCCTCTGGGCCGCATCAAGATCGAACTGCCAAACCGGTTCGATGTCTACCTGCATGACACGCCAGGGCAATCGGCCTTTGACCGGCCGTCCCGCGCCGCCAGCCATGGTTGCGTCCGTGTCGAGCAGATCCTGCCCCTGGCGTCCTATACACTGGCAGCAGACCTCAGCGCCGTCGAACGGATCACCCAGGCAATTGCCCAGGGAGAAACGAAATACCTGCCGCTTCAGCGAAAGCTGCCAGTCTATTTTCTTTACTGGACCGCTTATGCCGGCGCCGGTGGTGAATTGAAATTCCTTCCTGACATCTATGGCCGGGACAAACGGATGATTCCGGCCATGCGGACGCAAACCGTGCGGATCGCGGCCAATCTTGACGCCTGCAACAAAGGGTAAAATGTTTGCTGCGAAAATACCCACCTGCTAGGAAAGTGCTTCTGCCAACAGGTAAGGCATGCATGTCCATGTTTGGCCGCCGCCATTTTCTTGCCGGAGCAGGCGCCAGCCTGCTTGCGTCGCGTCCGGCGCTCGCCAACCAACCCGGCGCCCGCCTGCTGGCGTTTGACAACATCCATACCGGCGAGAAGCTGAAGGTCGAATATTGGGCCGAAGGGCAGTATTTGCCGGATGCGCTGGCGCAAGTGAACCATGTACTGCGCGATTTTCGCTCCGGCGACGTGCACCCCATCGCCCCCCAGTTGCTGGACCTGCTTTCATTGCTGCGCACCCGCCTGGAGACTGCCGAGCCGGTTACCGTGATATCCGGCTATCGCTCGCCCACGACGAATGCGTTGTTGCGCGGCGAACATGAGCATTCCGGCGTTGCCTCCAAGAGCCTGCACATGCAGGGAATGGCGATCGACATCCGTATCGCCGGCCGCTCGCTGGCCGCGGTGCATACCGCGGCGCTGGCGCAACGTGGCGGCGGCGTCGGCTACTACCCCGCATCCGACTTTGTCCATGTTGATGTGGGCCGGGTCCGTACCTGGTAATTCTTTGATGTGGCGCAAAGACAGGCAGAGAGGCGGCCTTAAAGTGGCCGCATGTTGCATGATCTTGCCGCCGGCTCCGGGTTGGTCGCACTTACGGTTCTGATCCATACCGTGGGGCTCATCCTGATCGGAGCTACGACACCGCCGCTGGCACGCTGGCTTGGATTTCAAAACCATGACGTGGGGCGGACCATGGTGATGACCGGCACGGTGCTGGGCATCCTGGGCATCCTCACGCTTGAGGTCTGGAGCTGGGCAGTCGCCTATGACCTGCTTGGCGCCACCAGGACCTTCTCGGACGCGCTGTATCTTTCCACCGCCATGTTCTCGACAGTCGGCTATGGCGAAATACACGTTGACCCGGCATGGCGGTTGCTGACCGCGCTGGAGGGCATCAATGGCTTCCTGCTGATCGGCTGGTCCACCGCCTATCTGGTGGGGGCAGCAACCCGGCATGGGCCCTTTCGCCAGGGCGAGCACTTCTGACGGCCACAAGGCTGGTCCTGTCGCCAGCTCGTCGTCCACCGTGCAGGCGCAGCTGCCATGCGGTTCTTCACATTTACATGTTTGAACGACTGCTCATTGTTCGACTCAAGACACTGTTGATCAGTGCCTTCAGCCGTGCGCCCTGCGCGGCAAGCATGTTGGTTTGCCGCTTGATCCAATTCAGCCGGGCGTGCCGGTGTTCCGCTCGCCATAGAGCAAGGTGAGGTTGATGCGCCGGTTGCTATAACCATCCTTGAACCGGACCTTGTTGGTCTGGTGAAGAAGCGCGGAATCGAAAATCACCGCCCGGTTGGCGCGATAGGGCACAGCGATGGATTTGGCGTCGTTCTGTGCCAGATAATCGCGTATCGCCGGCTGTTCGCCGGCGAATTTTGTGAAGTCCCAGCTCGGCGGCGCCGCCACGTCCCACACCAGCAGCCCGCCGCTGTCGGGATCGAGATTGGCCTCGTCCGGCGTGATCCAAAAATTGACGTTCACCACCGCATCATCGGCATGGATGTGGACGCCTTCCATGGTGCTGTCATACTTGAAGGCCCAGGCATATTTCAGGGGAAGATCGCCGCATATCCCGGAAAAGACGCTGCGAAATTCCTCCGCGATTTGCGCCAGCAGCGGTGCGGAAAAGCCGTACTCGGGAAAGGCGCCCATATAGCCGTCATAACCGGTGCGCCACACGGTCGAGCCCAGGCAGAAGAGGCGCAATGCGGCCAGCGCTTCGTCGGTCAGGAGATTGTCGATCACCACGACCTGCGGACGGTTTTCGCGCCATTGCCTCCTCGCGTCCCCGGCGTTGACGGGATTGACCGCGCGGCCTGCCAGCCGCTCGCCGCTTTCGATATGCAGGCCGGGACGGGGCGATACGCCCCGCTCCCGGTGCCAGGCCTGCTGCTCGGCATTGTGGCGCGCCAAGGTCGGGCCGCCGCCAGCCGGCCCGGCATTCGTTTCATTCTGCGCGAAGGCGTGGAACGACGCGAACCATTCGGCGATCCGGTGCTGCGCCGCCAATGCCGTGCCCCGTTCATAGAGTGCTGCTTCGGAGTCCGGCTTGAGCTGCAGGACGCGCGCGAAGCAGGCTTCCGCGTCGGCATGACGGCCAAGTCCGGCCAGCGCCCGGCCGCGCTGATGCAGAAGGATGACGTCCTGGGGGCGTAAATCCAACGGCTGGCCGGTGGCGACCAGCGCGTCTGCGTGGCGCCCCAGCCGCAGAAGCACATCGATGCGCAGTTGGGCCAGTTCCAGATCCCCTGGCCTCAGTGCCGATGCGCGATCAAACGCCGCCAACGCCTCGTGATTGCGCCCGGCGCCGGCCAGCACCAGGGCATAGTCCTTCAAAAGGCCCGCATCTGGCGCAACTTCCGCCACCACGCCTTCCAGCAGTGCAAGCGCCTCATCCACGCGGCCTTGCTGCGCGCGCAGCACGCCAAGGGGATGGCGGATCTGGGGGTTGTTTGGCTCCATCGCCAACAGGTGGAGATAGGCCTGTTCGGCTCCGGCCAGGTCGCCCTGCCGGTGTGCTGCTATCGCCTGATTATAGAGGGCCTGGAGGTCCACGCCGTCCCATAGCGCAAACCCAAGGCCGTGTCAGCGGGCCTGAGCAGGGATCGGCCTAGTAAGCATCTGAGCGATCAGATATTTTATCGAGCCGTGGGTTCTGGCGGGCCCACCAATTTCATTTCATGGCGCCGCTGCACGGCGCGGCAGGCCCACCACTCTCATGTCATTGTCCAATTTCTCCGTGCCCGACCTTCCCGTAGCGGAATCCATTCCCCGCCTGCTTGAAGTGTTGAGCGCGGGCCCCAACGCAGTGCTGGTCGCCCCGCCCGGTGCGGGCAAGACCACCTCGGTGCCGCTCGCGTTGCTGGATGCTGCGCCCATGAATAAGGGCCGCATCCTGATGCTGGAACCGCGCCGGCTGGCCGCCCGTGCCGCGGCCACCCGCATGGCAAGCCTGATCGGCGAGCCGGTCGGGCAGACAGTCGGCTTTCGCACGCGGCTGGAAAGCGCCATCTGTGCCGCCACGCGCATCGAAGTGGTGACGACGGGCCTGCTGGTGCGCCGCCTGCTGGGCGATCCCGGTCTGGAGGGTGTTTCCACCATCATCCTGGATGAAATCCACGAGCGTTCGCTGGAAGCCGACCTGGCGCTGGCGCTGTGCCTGGATGCGCAGGCGATGCTGCGGCCCGAGCTGCGGCTGCTGGCCATGTCCGCGACCCTGGATGGCGCGCGCCTTTGCGCCATCATGAACGCGCCCATCGTGGAAAGCACCGGACGCATGCATGCCGTGGAAATCCGCCATGCCGTGCGCGATATCACGACCGCGCGCGATCTGCCCGAGACGATGGCGCGCGCCATCCGCGCCGCGCTGGCGGAGGCGCCGGGTGACATTCTCGCCTTCCTGCCGGGCATGGGCGAAATCCGCCGTACGGAAGCAGCGCTGGAAGGGCTTGATGCTTTGGTATTGCCGCTGCATGGCGACTTGCCGGCGGCGGCGCAGGACCTGGCGCTGCGGCCGGCACAGGGCCGGCGCGTGGTGCTGGCCACCGCGATTGCCGAAACCTCGCTCACCGTGCCGGGTGTGCGCATCGTCATCGATGGCGGTTTTCGCCGCAGTCCCCGCTTTGATGGGGCCAGCGGTCTGACCCGGCTGGCGACGGAGCGTGTCAGCCGCGCCGCCGCCGACCAGCGCGCCGGCCGCGCGGGACGCGAGGCGCCCGGCATCGCCATCCGGCTTTGGACTGCTGCGATCCAGCGTGGGTTGCGTCCCCATGACCGGCCGGAAATCCTCGAGGCTGAGCTTTCCGGCCTGGTGCTGGATTGCGCGGCCTGGGGCACGCCGCCCGGCAAGCTCGCCTTTCCCGATGCGCCGCCCGAAGGCGCGGTTGCCGCGTCCCGCACATTGCTTGCCGATCTTGGCGCCATGGATGAAACGGGCGGCATCACGCCCCTTGGCAAGCGGATGAGCAACTTGGGCGCCCATCCGCGCCTGGCCGCCATGATGCTGGCGGCGGAAGGAAGCGCCCAGGCGGCGCGCGCCTGCGATATCGCCGCGCTGCTGGAAGGCCGCGATCCTCTGCGCGGCGCCGAGACGCCAGCCGATATCATGACGCGGCTGGAAGCGCTTGCCGATCCGTCCGCCTTTGCTGGAGCCGACCGCAATGCCGTTCACGCGATCCGCCAGGCGGCGCGGCAGTATCGAACGCGGCTTGGCATCGGCGCAGGGCAGGCGGGCGCGGGCGATCCGGCGCCGCTGATCGCCGCGGCTTTTCCCGACCGCCTGGCCCAGCGCCGCAGCGAACCCGGCAGCTTCCGCCTTTCGGGCGGCGGCGGCGCGAGACTCGCGGTGACCGATCCGCTCGCCAAATCCGACCTTCTTGCGGTGGCGGCGTTGGAGATGAAGACATCGCCGCTGATCCGCATGGCGGCGCCGCTGGATGTCGCGGCGCTGCCGGCCGCGCTCACGGCGCGGATAAAGGAGACGGTGGAGACGAGCCTTGATCCGGTCTCCGGCAGTGTGCTGGCGCGCAAGCAGAAACGCCTGGGTGCGTTGGTCCTGCAAGAACGCTCCGCACCGCCGCAAGCAGCCGATGCGGCGGCGGCGTTGCTGGAGGCCGTGC
>CANBZE010000005.1 GCA_947373775.1 Alphaproteobacteria bacterium | reverse complement strand
CGGTATTGTTTGCCCCACGCTTGCAGGCATGAACGATCTCGCGCTGAGTGTTCGCACCGCGCGGCCTGATGATGCCGCAGACCTTGCGCGCATCTACATTGAATCCTGGCAGGACACTTACGCAGGCGTGATTTCCCACGCTTTGCTCGCCGCCATGTCGCGCAAGAGCCATACCGCGCGCTGGCAAGCCACCATCAAGGGCGGCGGTACGGTGCTGGTGGCCGAAGATGCGCATTACGGCCCGATTGGCCTGTGCAGCCTGGGCGCGGCGCGCGACGGCGGCGTTGGCTTTGAAGGCGAAATCTATACGCTTTATGTCGATCCCTCATTTATTGAACGCGGCACGGGACGCGCCCTGCTGGCCGGCGCGTTCGATGCCTTCAAGGAGCGCAAGCTGCGCTCCTGCCTGATCTGGGCGCATTCGCGCAACAATGCCTGCTTCTTCTACGAGGCGATGGGCGGGGTGCGCGTCGCCACCCGCACCACAAGGCTGATGGGCGAACTGACGCCGGAAATCGGTTTCGGCTGGAAGAAGCTGGCGACCAAAAAACAGGCCCGGACGATTCAGTCCTAGTGCACCTGGCCTGATCAGTCATGGTCCGGCTGGGCCATGCCGCAATCACAGACAATTTCCGGCGGCAGGTTCAGCGGCAGGCGCGCGCGGCGATGAAAGCCCGGCGACAGCGCCAGCAACGCCCGCATCCCTGTCTGGGTCGCTTCCCATGTGGCCATGCCGGTGCGAAAACATTTGCGGCACCGCAGGACCTTTTCGAGATGAACGTCCTGATCCATGCGCCAAGTCTGGGCGCAAAAGCCAAACCATGTGTTGATCTGCATCGCGGATTTGATTCAATTCGTCGCGCGAAGGCGCGCTTAAAGGTCCTTGGGCCGCACGAATTCCGCCAGCTTGCCCGTGCCTTGCGCCACGTCACGCCAGCGGCCGACATCGAAATCCAGCACCGCCAGGGCACAGGTGGGGAACTTTTCTTCCAGCGCCTCATGCCGCGCCCGTTCCTTGCGGCGCACCGGCTCGCGCGCCAACTGGCCGGCGCAGGCTTCCAGTCCCGGATTGTGGCCCACGATCATCAGGGCCGAAACCGCTACGGGGGCGCCGCGCACCGCCGCCACGATCCTGGCGGCGTCGGCCAGATAGAGATTTTCGCGATACTCGATTTCGCTTTCCAGCTGCTGCAGCACCAGCTCGGCGGTCTGGGTGGTGCGCACCGATGACGAGCACAGGATCAGGTCGGTCTTGTAATCGCTCTTGCGCAGATAGCGCGCCATGGCGCCGGCGTCCTGCATGCCCACCAGCATCAGGGGACGATCGAAGTCCTCGATCGCCCCGTCCTGCGGCTGGGCCTTGGCATGCCGCAGCAGAAACAGGCGTTTCATCTCGCAGATACCTGCATTTTCGAGGGCCCGGCGGACCCCTGCGAATCCTGCATAAAGCTTATGTTCTTGACCCCTGTGGGGCAACCGCGCGACAAAACACGCCTGCAGGGACAAGAGCTTATGGCGACGAACAAAAAACCCGGAAAATGGCGCAGGCGCACCCAGGCGGTGCGCGGCGGCCAGGTGCGCACCCCTTTTCAGGAAACTTGCGAACCGCTGATTTTCACCGCCGGCTATGCCTATGACGCGGCGGAAGAAGCCGAAGCCCGCTTCAAGGGCGAAAGTCCCGGCTTCCAGTATACCCGCCTGGCCAATCCCACCATCGCCATGTTCGAGGAGCGCATGGCGCAGCTGGAAGGCGCGCCCGCGGCGCGCGCCACCGCCACCGGCATGGCCGCCGTCACCGCCGTGTTCCTGGCCGGATTGAAGACCGGCGATCATGTCGTGTCCGCCAGCGCGCTGTTCGGCTCCTGCCGCTATGTGATGGACAGTGTGCTGCCGCGTTTTGGCATCACCACCACTTTCGTCGAAGGCAGCGACCTGTCCGCCTGGGCGGCGGCGATGCGGCCAGAGACAAAGCTGCTGTTCGTGGAAACGCCCTCCAATCCCACCCTGGCGATCGTGGATATCGCCGCCGTGGCGAAGATCGCGCAAGCAGGCGGCGCCCGCCTGATCGTGGACAAGGCCTTTGCCAGCCCCGCGCTGCAGCGGCCGATGGAGTTCGGCGCCCATATCGTGGTGCATTCCTCCACCAAGTTCATCGACGGCCAGGGCCGCGCCATGGGCGGGATGATCCTGTGCCAACAGGATTTCCTGGAAGAAAACCTGCAACAGTTCCTGCGCAACACCGGTCCCACCATCAGCCCCTTCAATGCCTGGCTGCATCTGAAAAGCCTGGAGACATTGGACCTGCGCATGAAGCAGCATTGCGAAAATGCCCAGCGCGTCGCCGACTTCCTGGCCGGCAACAAAAAAGTGACGCGGGTTCTCTATCCCTTCCGTCCCGATCATCCCCAGCACAATCTGGCCAAGGCGCAGATGGATGGCGGCGGCGGCGTGGTGGCGTTCGAAGTGACGGGCGGCAAGCCGGCGGCCTTCCGCCTGGCCAATGCGCTGGGCCTGATCGACATCTCCAACAACCTGGGCGACTCCAAGAGCCTGCTGACTCATCCCGAAACCACCACCCATCAGAAAATGACTCCCGAAGCGCGCGCCGCCGCCGGCGTTACCAGCGGCATGCTGCGCCTGTCGGTCGGGCTGGAAGATGCCGAGGATCTTTGCGAAGACCTGGATCAAGCCCTGAAGGTGGCGTGATGGCCGAACACAAGATCCGCCTGACCTGGAACGATGGCGGCAAGCCCTTCACCTACGAAGCCTATCCGCGCGAACACCAGATCGCCTTCAAGGATGGCCAGGATGTGATGACCGCCAGCGCCTCGCCCGCCTATCGTGGCGACGGCAAGCATGGCGATCCCGAAGACATGCTGGTGGCGGCGCTGTCGTCTTGCCACATGCTGAGTTTCCTGGCGATCTGCACCAAGAAGAAGGTCACCGTTCAATCTTACGAGGATGATGCGGTAGGATTTCTGGAAAATGACGGCGGGAAACTTTGGATCACGCGCGTCATTCTGCGGCCGAAGATCGTGTGCAGCGCCGATGCGGCGACCCTGGAACAAATCCACCACCTGGCGCACGAAGCCTGCTTCATCGCCAATTCGGTGAAAACCGAAGTGACGGTTGAACCGCGCTGACGCGCGGCTCATTTGATTTCCTTGGTCGCATCGACAAGAGCCGATGCTCCCGGGGCCGCGTTAAACTGCGGCTTTTCTGACATTTTTCACGGCGCTAACCATTGCGCGCAAATGCCGCTTGCGCGGCCAAGGCCGCCGCCCGATAATTGCCGCATGTTTGGATTGGAACACAGTGAATTGGACGAAGCTCTCGGTCACCAGTATGCGCTGGAGACGCGGGCGATCCGCGTGTCGGTGAAGCCGGCGTACCTGGACGACCAGTCCGATCCGGAAGACGACCGCTATGTCTGGTCCTACACCGTGACCATCGAGAACCGCGGCAAGGAGACGGTGCAGCTGCTGTCGCGCTACTGGAACATCATGGACGGCGCGGGCCGGGTGCAGGAAGTGCGCGCCGATGGCGTGGTCGGCGCCCAGCCGGTGATCCCGCCGGGGGAGAGCTTTCAGTACACCTCCGGCTGCCCGCTGGAGACCGCCTCGGGCACGATGAACGGCCGCTATCAGATGCGCAGTGCATCGGGCGAAAATTTCGAGGCCGAAATCCCCGCTTTCCTGCTGGAAAGCCCCTACGAACGTAGGCAAATTCACTAAACCGTAGGTTCAGCAAGGTTGAAACGCCCGGCGCTGCGGGCGAAACTTCCCCATGAGCAAGCCAACCCGCGAAGAGGCCGAAAAGGCCGTTCACACCCTGCTGCGCTGGGCGGGCGATGACCCGTCGCGCGAGGGACTGGCCGACACCCCTGCCCGCGTCGCCAAGGCGTTCGAGGACTGGTTCAGCGGCTATGGCCAGGATCCGGAGGAATATCTTACCCGCACCTTCGAGGAGATCGAAGGCTATGACGACATGGTGATCTTGCGCGACATCCGTTTTGAAAGTCACTGCGAGCATCACCTGGCGCCGATCATCGGCCGCGCCCATGTCGGCTATCTGCCGACCAACAGGGTGGTCGGCATCTCCAAGCTGGCGCGGGTGGTGGAAGCCTATGCCCGCCGCCTGCAGGTGCAGGAGAAGATGAACGCCCAGATCGCCAACACAATCGAGAAGGTGCTGCACCCCAAGGGCGTGGCGGTGGTGATCGAAGCGTCGCACCAGTGCATGACCACGCGCGGCGTGCACAAGAGCGGCGTCACCATGGTGACCTCCACCATGCTGGGCGCCTTCCGCGACAATTCCGACACCCGCCGCGAATTTCTCAACATCATCGGCAATCCGGCTTCGCGTAACGACCGATGAGTAGCCTCGACCTCGTCAAGGACCTGATCGGGTTCGACACCACCAGCCGCGATTCCAACCTGGCGCTGATCGATTACGCGCAAGCGATGCTGGAAAAATCCGGCGCCCGCTGCCGGCGGACCTATGACGAAGGCGGCACCAAGGCCAACCTGTTTGCCACCTTCGGCCCGGACGGCGATGGCGGCTATGTGCTGTCGGGCCATACCGACGTGGTGCCGGTGGATGGCCAGGACTGGTCGAGCGATCCCTTCAAGCCGGAAGTGCGCGGAACCAAGCTGTTCGGCCGCGGCGCCTGCGACATGAAAGGCTTTGTTGGCACCGCGCTGGCGCTGGCGCCGGAAATCGGCCAGGCCAGGCTCAAAAAGCCCATTCATTTCGCGCTGTCCTATGACGAGGAAGTCGGCTGCGCCGGGGTGAAGGGCCTGCTGGACGATCTGAAAGCGCAGAACCTTAAGCCCGCGCTGGCAATCATCGGCGAGCCCACCCTGATGAAGATCGTGGGCGCGCACAAGGGCGGCGCCAAGCTGGTCACCAGATGCTGCGGGCGGGAACATCATTCCAGCGGCCCCGAAAAGGGCGCCAATGCCGTGATGATGGCGGGCGAGTTCGTGACGCTGCTGGACAAGGTGTGGGACGAGCTGCGCGCCGATACCGATCCGCGTTTCGATCCGCCCCATTCCACGGTGCAGGCCACGGTGATCCATGGCGGCACGGCGGTGAACATATTGGCCAAGGAAGCGGAGGTGACCTGGGAATATCGCGCCCTGCCCGACCGCGATCCGAATGCCATCATCGCGCGCATCAAGGAGCGTGCTGCCGCCGAGGTGCTGCCCAAATACCAGCGCCGCGCGCCGGAAGCGGCGTTCAACACCACCCTGCACGCCCAGTATCCGGGGCTTGTGATGGATGAAGACTCCGCCGCCATCCGCCTGGCGCGCGAGCTGACCGGCGCCAACCAGGTGGAAGCGGTGGCCTATGGCACCGAGGCGGGGCATTTCCAGAATTACGGCATTCCGGCGGTGATCTGCGGCCCCGGCTCCATCGACCAGGCGCACCGGGCGGACGAGTTCTGCGAACTCAGCGAGCTGGAGGCCTGCGAAGCCTTCCTGCGCAAGGTGATTGCGAAGGCATCAACCTAACCGCTGTCATGGCCGGGCTTGACCCGGCCATCCATGGTGCCTGCGGAAAGATGGATGGCCGGCTCGGAGGCCGGCCATGACAAGTTGGGCTAGGCCAGGCTGTCCGGCGTGATCTCGTGGGTTTTACCACAGAACTCGCATCTCGCCCGGATGACGCCGTCGGGATCGGCCAGACTGGCGCGTTCTTCCGGCGGATAGGATTTCAACACCGTGGTGATGCGGTCGGCATCGCAATCGCAGCGGAACATCACCGGCTCGGGCGGCTGCACCCGCACTTCGTCCTCGTGAAACAGCCGCCATAGCAAAGTCTCGGGCGCCAGCGAGGTATCCACCAGCTCCAGGTCCTCGACGGTCTTCAGCAAAATCGACAGCCGGTCCCAATCGTCGGAGCGGCTTTCCACCCCGGCCTTGGCGGCTTCCGGCGTCATCTGCAGCATGATGCCGCCGGCGCGCCAATGCGGGGTCTTGTCGCCCGCCACATAGAGCGGCGCGGCCGCCAGCTTGATCACGGTGGGCAGCTGCTCGGACTGGGCAAAATAAGTTTCCGCCGACGCGCCGATGCCGGCGGACGAAAGCTCGACAATACCCTGATAAGTCTTGCCGCCGACTTTCGGCTCGATGGTGATGGCCAGCGCGCCCTTGCCCGCCAAGGCCGCAAAGTCTTTCTCCGCCAGCGCCTCGAAACGCGCCTTGTCCAGCCGGGCATAGCCGCGCACGCCGCGGGCCCGCGCCTCATCAGCCCCGTAATAATCGGTGGTGATCAAGTCGAGCGGACCATCGCCCTTGGTCTGGATGGTCAGCCGCCCATCCAGCTTCAGCGCGGTGCCCAGCAGCGCGCCCAGCGCCACGGCCTCGCCCGCCACGCGCGCAGCAGGTTCCGGCAGGGCATGGGCGCTCAGCGCCCGCGCGGACGCCGTGTCCAGACGGACCAGGCGGCCGCGAACGCCGGCCTTGGCGATATCGAACGGCAGGACGAAGTCGCCATAGGGCGACGCGGGTTCCATTTTGTCAGGCATGAACCGCTATATGGAGCCGCAAGGGCCCATTTTCAAGAAAGCGCCTAGGACAGCGCCCAGGCCAGGATCGCCTTCTGGGCGTGCAGGCGGTTCTCGGCCTCATCGAACACCACCGATTGCGGCCCGTCGATCACCGCGTCAGTGACCTCGTCGCCGCGATGGGCCGGCAGACAATGCATGAAAATGGCGTCCTTCTTGGCCAGCTTCATCAGCTCACTGTTCACCTGGAAGGGCTTGAGCAGGTTCTGGCGCTTGGTGGCGTTGTCATCGCCCATCGACACCCAGGTGTCGGTGACGACGCAGTCCGCCCCTTCGGCCGCGGCCAGCGCGTCGGTGGTGAAATGCACCAGCCCGCTGGAGGCCGACCAGTCGCGGGTTTCCTGGTCCACCGTCAGTTCGCGCGGGGATGCCACGTTCAGGGTGAAGCCGAACTTCACCGCCGCATGCACCCAGCTGGTCAGCACATTGTTGCCATCGCCGCTCCAGCACACTTTTGCGCCGGCGATGGAGCCCTTGTGCTCCTCGTACGTCAGGATGTCCGCCATGATCTGGCAGGGATGGGACCACTTGGTCAGGCCGTTGATGACAGGGACCGACGCATTGGCCGCCAGGTCCTCGACCATCTCATGGTCCAGCAGCCGGATCATCACCGCGTCCACGTAACGCGAGATCACCCGCGCCGTGTCGGCGATGGTTTCCTCGCGCGCCAGCTGCATCTCGTTGCCGGTCAGCATCAGGGCGCTGCCGCCCAGCTGCCGCGCCGCCATGTCGAAGGAAATGCGGGTGCGGGTGGACTGCTTGTCGAAGATCATCGCCAGCACCTTGCCGTCCAGCGGGCGGTCGACATCGAGCGCACCTTTGGACAGGCCAGTGCGCGCCTGCTTGCGCACCTTGGCATCGGCGATGATGGCCTTCAGGGTGGCGCTGTCGTGATCGGACAGGTCCAGGAAGTGCTTGGGCTTGGTTTTCAGGGGCGCGTTCATTGGGCAGCGGCTTTCTGCGCTTCAACTTGCGAAGCGGTCTTGTTCAACAATTCCAGCCCTTCGCGGGCTTCTTCTTCGGTCAGGGTCAAAGGCGGCAGCAGGCGCACGACATTGTCGCCGGCCGGCAATACCACCAAACCATTGGCGCGCGCCGCGGCGATGAAGGCGGCTGCGTCGGTCTTCATCTTCAGGCCGATCATCAGCCCCTGGCCGCGCACGCTTTCGAACATGCCCGGATGCGCCGACGTCAGCGCGCCCAGTTGCTGGTGCAGGTAGTTGGCGACTTTGTTGACGTGATCCAGGAAGCCGGGCTCCAGGATCATGTCGATGGCTTCATTGCCCACCGCCATGGCCAGCGGATTGCCGCCATAGGTGGTGCCGTGGGTGCCCACGGTCATGCCTTTGGCGGCCTCGGCGGTGGCCAGCACCGCGCCGACGGGGAAGCCGCCGCCCAGCGCCTTGGCCACGGTCATGATGTCGGGCGTGATGCCCAGCCAGTCCGTGGCGAAGAATTTGCCGGTGCGGCCCAGGCCCGTCTGGATCTCGTCAAAGATCAGCAGGATGCCACTGTCGTCACACAGCTTGCGCAGCGCGCGCAGGAAATCCGGCGTCACGGCGCGCACGCCGCTTTCGCCCTGCAACGGTTCGATCAGCAACGCGGCGGTCTGCGGCCCGATGATTTTCTTGACGGCGTCCAGGTCACCTAGCGGCACCTGATCGAAGCCCTGCATGCGGGGGCCGAAGCCTTCCAGGTACTTCTCGTTCCCGCCGGCATTGATCGCGGCCATGGTGCGGCCATGAAAGGCGCCTTCGAAGCTGACGATGTGGAAGCGCTCGGGATGGCCACTGACGAAATGGTGGCGCCGCGCCATCTTGATGGCGAGCTCGATCGCCTCGGTGCCCGAATTGGTGAAGAACACCGTGTCGACAAAGGTGTTGGCGACCAGCTTTTTGGACAGGCTTTCCTGGCCCGGCACCCGGTAGAGGTTGGAGGTGTGCCACAGGGTCTGCGCCTGCCTGGTCAGGGCCGCGACCAGCCGGCCATTGGCATGTCCAAAGGCGTTGACGGCGATGCCCGCCCCGAAATCCAGGTATCGCTTGCCATCCTCGGCGAAAAGGTAGGAACCCTCGCCACGGACGAATGCGACATCCGTCCGGTTATAGGTGGGAAGCAAAGCCGGGAACACGGTGGGAATCCTTCTTGATGGGCGGTCCGGCTTACGCCTTGCGCTCTGTACGGTTGAAATAAAAATACAAACAACGGCTGGGAAGCCCCGTTTATCTGCTTTCCGTGACGGTCCTACAACCCCGCCACCGGCCGGCATGGGCGGTATGCGCACCCGTCGGTACCCCCGGATTCATGTGGACAAGGGGTTGGGAGTGCACCGCAGCGCTTGTGCGGGTTAACGGCGGGGATACTGTATCTGGTGACCGGGGGGTTGAACGAACCCGCCCTGGCCAAGCAGGAGCGAGAGCCATGACACAGGCAAATTGGACGGATGACCGCGTCGAACAGCTCAAGACTTTGTGGACCGAGGGTCTCTCGGCCAGCCAGATCGCCCGCGCCCTGGGCGGGGTCACCCGCAACGCCGTGATCGGCAAGGTCCACCGGCTGGGCCTGGCCGGCCGCGCCAGTCCGTCCCGCTCCGAACGCCCGCGCCTGCCCATGGCGCCCAAGGTGCCGTCGGTGCGCAGCCACACCCCGCCCGCCCCGGTGGTCGAAGAAGATCCCCTGCAGCTGGAAGACGGCAGCCACGCCACGGTGCTGACCATTTCCGACCGCATGTGCCGCTGGCCGATCGGCGATCCCGCCGCGTCCGAATTCCACTTCTGCGGCCACAGCCCCAAGAGCGGCTCGCCCTATTGCGAAGCCCATGCCCGCAAGGCTTATCAGCCGCAGCAGACCCGCCGCGAGGTCAAGGACAACAAGGGACGGATGGTGGGGTGAGACGCGACCCCTAGGCGGGGCAAATCGGTCCAGTGGACCGATTTGAGCGTCGAACGCCGCGAGCACGAGCGAGCGGCCGGACCGGCGGTTCCGCCAGGCTGGGACTAGCGTCTGTCATCCATGTCATGGCAATGTTTTCGCCATGAGCGTCTATGAATTTTCCGCGCCCCTGCTGAACGGCGAGCATGCCTCGCTGAGCAAATGGCGTGGGCGCGTGCTGTTGATCGTCAACACCGCCAGCGCCTGCGGGCTGACGCCGCAATATGCCGGGCTGCAGAAGCTGCATGAAAGGCTGGAGCGCGAAGGCCTGACGGTGCTGGGCTTTCCCTGCAACCAGTTCATGTCCCAGGAGATCGGCAGCGAAAGCGAGATCACCCGCTTTTGCCGCGAGAATTTCGGCGTGACCTTCCCGATGTTCTCGAAGGTGAATGTCAATGGCGGCAGGGCCCATCCTTTGTTCCGCCATCTCAAGAAAAAGAAGCGCGGCCTGCTGGGCACGCCCATGATCAAGTGGAATTTCACCAAGTTCCTGGTCGACAGGAATGGCACCGTCGTGGCCCGCTTTGCGCCCAAGGTCGTGCCGGAAGCGCTCGAAGCGCCGATCCGCAAGCTGCTCTAAGCGGCGGAGGTCGCGGCGCTCGCCGAGTCCAGCGAGTAGCCGGCTGAGCGCACGGTGCGGATCGGATCGGCGGTGCCTTCGATATTCAGCGCCTTGCGCAGGCGGCCGACATGCACGTCCACGGTGCGCGCCTCGACATAGACATCGCTGCCCCACACCGCATCCAGCAGCTGTTCGCGGCTGAACACCCGGCCCGGATGCTGGATCAGGTGGTCCAGCAGGCGGTATTCGGTGGGCCCCAGATGCACTTCGGTGCCGGCGCGGCGCACCCGGTGGGCGGCGCGGTCCATCTCGATATCGCCCACCGCGATCACGTCTTCGGCCAGGCTGGGGCGGATACGGCGCAGCACGGCGCGCAGGCGCGCCAACAGCTCGGTCATGGAGAAGGGCTTGGTCAGGTAGTCGTCGGCGCCGGTATCCAGGCCGCGGATGCGATCCGATTCCTCGCCCCGCGCCGTCAGCATGATGATCGGCACATTGCGGGTTTCCTGGCGGCCGCGCAGGCGGCGGCAGACCTCGATGCCCGAAAGCTGCGGCAGCATCCAGTCCAGCACCACCAGGTCGGGCTGTTCCTCGGCGGCGACCAGCAGGGCTTCCTCGCCGTCGCGCGCTTCCAGCACCCGGTAGCCCTCACGTTCCAGATTGTAGCGCAGCAGGGTGACCAGCGCGCCTTCGTCTTCGGCAACCAGAACGGTGGGTTTGCTCATGCGTGGGTCTCGTAGGGGACGCTGGTTTCGCTGGTGGTGTCCGCCTTGGGGCGGTTGTTGGCGAGATGGCCGGCGCGCACCATGTGGTACACGACTTCGGCAATGTTGGTGCAATGGTCGCCGCAGCGTTCGATATTCTTGGCGACGAACAGAAGATGCGTGCCCATGCCGATGGTGCGCGGATCTTCCATCATGTAGGTCAGCAGTTCGCGGAACAGGCTGTTGTAGATCTCGTCGATCTCGCCGTCGCGGTTCCACACCGTTTCGGCTTCCTCGGCATTGCGGTTGGAGAAGGCGTCCAGCACCTGCTTGAGCTGGTTCTGCGCCGCCTTGCCCATGCGGGCGAGGGACTGGGTCAGGCGGATCGGGGGTTCGCGGTTCAGCACCATGGCGCGCTTGGCGATGTTCTTGGCCAGGTCGCCGATGCGTTCCAGTTCCGCAGCGGTCTTGATCGCAGCCAGGGTCTCGCGCAAGTCCACCGCCATGGGCTGGCGCAGGGCCAGGAGCCTCAAGGCGCGTTCTTCAATTTCTTGCTGAATTTCATCGATGCGGGCATCGCCGCCCACGGCGCGTTCCGCCGCGGTCGAGTCGCGCCGGGCGATGGCTTCGATAGCCGATGCCAGCTGGGCCTCGGCCAGCCCGCCCATCTGGGCGACCAGCGCGGACAGGGCTTCCAACTGTTCCCCAAAGGACTTGACGGTATGTTCGGTCATCGCGCGGTTTCCATCTGGTGTGATGCTCGCGTACAGGCATCGCGACACTGCTATGCGACTATTTTATAACATTTCCGTGACAGGCTCAGGAGCTGGCGCTTTTGCTGGGATTTCGGCGGGTGCGGCGGGCAGAATGACTGTGAATGTGCTGCCTTCCCCCAGCTTGCTCTCAATGTTGAGGCGGCCCTGGTGACGGCTGACGATGTGCTTGACGATGGCCAGACCCAGCCCCGTGCCGCCCCGTTCTCGGGAACGTTTGACGTCCACCCGGTAGAATCGCTCGGTCAGGCGGGGAATAGCACCGGGGGCGATGCCTTCGCCGTCATCGTTCACCGCCGCGAAAGCCTGACCGTCCGCCAAGCCGACCGTGACCTGCACCTTGCCGTTCTCGCGGCCATACTTGATGGCGTTGTGAATCAGGTTCTGGAACAGCTGCACCAGCTCGTCCTGGTCGCCGATCACGTCCGGAACGCCGGCCTGCGTGTCCACCGCCACAGTGATGCCGTCCTGTGCCGCCAGCGGCTTGAGCGCGGCGGCGGCCTGACGCACCACGCTTTCCAGTTCCACCCGGCCTTGCGGCTTCACATGCTCATTCATCTCGATGCGGGTCAGCGACAGAAGATCATTGATCAGCCGGCGCATGCGCGCGGTTTCCGTCGCCATGATTTCCAGAAACTGTTCGCGCGCCACCGCATCGTCCTTGGCATGGCCGCGCAGGGTCTCGATGAACCCGGTCACCGCCGCCAGCGGAGTGCGCAACTCATGGCTGGCATTGGCGACAAAGTCTGCGCGCATCTGCTCGCTGCGCCGAACGGTGGTGAGATCGTGCAGCAGCAGCACCGTCACCGGCGGCGCCACGCTGATGCGCGCGGCATAGGCCTGGAAGTGCCGCTCCACCGGTACCGGCAATGTGAACGGCACATCGGAGGATTCGCCGCGACCGGCGCCGGCGATGGCCGCCAGCACGTCGGGATTGCGCAACACCGAGGAGGCGCGCTTGCGGTCCAGCCCCGGACCCAGCACCTCGCGCATGAAATGATTGACGAACAACACCCGCTCGTCATCGTCCAGCAGCATCACCGGCATCGGCAGACGTTCGAGCAGCAGCCGCGTCAGAGGCGGCAACAGCGCCAGGGGCTCGTCAGGGTCCTGTTCGGCGGGCCGCAGGATCGGCTCCTGGAAGGTGACGAACTGCACGATCAGCACGGCCGCCAGGCCCAGGGCCACCAAGGCCCAGAACAGGGTCGGTCCCGCGAACACCACAGCCGCCCCGCCCGCGATCATGCCGATGACAAGGGGCCAGGCGTGGCTGCGCAGGCGTGCGAGCGATTCCAGCATCAACCCAATATAGCCCCGATTGCGACGATCCGGTAACGCCACCAGAAGTTTGCGGGAAAAGGTCAAATTGTCTGCAGGCGCACCAAAAGTGTCGCCGCGGGGCCACCTTGGTCGACAAAAGGCCGCCGCGCCGGCGGCGGGGCTGGAGTTGACGGCGGAAATGCGGCGAAGCTGTCCATAAAAGGGGGACGCATGAGCCAAGTGATTTTGGCCGAGGACGAGACCCAGCTGCGCGGGTTGATCGCGGAGATGCTGGCCGCCAAGGGCGTGACGGTCAGCCAGGCGGCCGACGGCGCCGAGGCCCTGCAGCTTGTGAAGGCCGACTCGGCGGCCGCGCTGCTGCTATCCGACATCATGATGCCCAACATGGACGGCTATGAACTGGTCGAGGCGTCGCTGAAGGTCCGCCCCGAACTGAAAGTCCTGATGATGACGGCCTATGCCGCCGACCGGCCGCCGCCAGCGGCGTTGCGGGCGCGCGAGATCCGTACCCTGGTCAAGCCATTCGATCCCGACCGGATGTGCGATCTGGTCGTGGACATGCTGTCCCGGCCCTGATCCGGCTAATCCAATTTTGAACGGCCGCGCTTGATCTCGGCGCGATGCTTCTTGCCATCCAGGCGCTTGCGCTTGCTGGACTTGGGCACCTTGGTGGGACGGCGCACCAGCCTGGGTTTGGCGGCGGCGGCGATAATCTCCACCAGTCGTTCACGCGCATCGGCGCGGTTGCGCTCCTGTTCGCGGAAGCGCTGGGCGGTGATCACCAGCACGCCATCGCGAGTCAGCTTGCCGCCGCGCAGCAAGGCTTCGCGCGCCGTATCGGTCAGGTTGAGGGAATTGCGAACATCGAAGCGCAGCTGCACCGCGCTGGAAACCTTGTTGACGTTCTGCCCACCCGGCCCCGAACTGCGGATGAAGCTTTCCTCCAGCTCGCTGTCGGGAATGGAGATGCGGTGGGTGACGAATAAGCTCATGGCAGACTCATGCGCCGAACAGCCGACGCAAGGCACTTTTGATCAGTTTGCCGCCTTCATTGCGCGGCAGGAGGTCCTGGCTGATCCGCAGCCGCTGTGGCACTTTGAAAGCAGCAAGGCGCGCGGCAGCGAATTCCCGCAGCTCGCCTTCGCTCACCGCGGCGCCTGGACGCGTCTGGACAAGCGCCGCCGGCACTTCGCCCAGGATGGGATGCGGCAAGCCGATCAGCGCGGCATCGGCCACCGCCGGATGCTGGACCAGGACATTCTCCACCTCGATGCAATAGATGTTCTCGCCGCCGCGGATCAGCATGTCTTCGCCGCGGTCCAGGATGGTGCAGAAGCCTTCGCCGTCCAGCATGCCCAGATCGCCGGTCTTCAACCAGCCATTGCGAAAAGCATCGGCCGTGGCGTCGGGCCGATTCCAATAGCCTTTCACGATATTGGGCCCGAAGGCCCAAAGCTCGCCCGCGATATCGGGCGGCTGCTCCACGCCATCCTTCAGGATTTTCAGGCCGCTGACCGGCAGCGCAGGCCCACAGCTTCCCGGACGATGCAGATAATCTTCCGCCGAATGGGTGGTGCAGGTGGCGGACGTCTCCGTCATGCCCCAGCCCTGCCCCGGCATTGCGCCCAAATCCTCGCGAATGCGCCCCGCCAAGGAAGGCGGCGACGGCGCGCCGCCAAAGGTGATCAGTTGCAGCGACGACAGATTGCGCCCCTTGGCCTGCTCCAGCAGCGCCAGCGGCACGGCGGGCACCCCGCCCGTCACCGTGACGCCTTCGCGTTCGATCAGGCCCAGGGCTTCGTCCGGCGCGAACTTGCGCATCAAGACCAGCTTGCCGCCCGCCGCCATGCCCGGCAGCAGCACCGACAGGCTGCCGATGACATGGAAGAAGGGCACGGCGAGCAGGGTGACGCGCTGTTTCGCCGCTGGCTTCGGTTCTTCACCACGGCGCAGCGCATTGCGCGCTTCGGAAAAAGGCGCGGCGAAGATGTTGGTGGTCAGCGAACGGTGGGTCCCCAGCGCCCCCTTGGGCGCGCCGGTGGTGCCGGAGGTATAGAAGATGGTGGCGTCGTCTTCCGGCGACAGCGGCACATCCGGCATCACGCCTTCCGGCAAATCCGCCCAATGACCCGGCGTGCCGATTACATCTTCCAGCACCGTTACGCCGGCGGGCGCATTGGCGGCGCGGGTGACAAAGAGCTGTGCCGGCGGCAGATCGGCCAACCGCGCCAATCGCTCGGCATCGGCAAAAACAAAACGGGCACCGGAATCCAGGATGGCATAAGCAAGCTCGGTACCGGTCCACCAGGCGTTCAGCGGCACGGCGATGGCGCCCGCCAGCAACGCGCCCATGAACACCACCGGCCATTCCGGCAGGTTGCGCATCACCAGCGCGACCCGGTCGCCTTTTTGCAGTCCGCGCTCGGCCAGCAGCACCGCCACGGCAAGGGCGGCGCGGGCAAACGCGTCATAGCTGACGCGCTCATTTTGATAGACCAGGAATTCCCGTGCGCCATGGCCGCGCGCCTGTGCAAAAGCCCCGGCCGCCGTGGCAGGGACATGCTTCCACACCGTCATGGCCTGGCCGCGCACCATCGCGGACATTGTCTCGAACGGGGCGCCCGGCGCGGTCAGGCGCGCATGCGCCTCTGCCAAGGTCATTGCCGGCCAGTTTTTGGACCTGTCATTCATCACGGGGCTTAGTATAACCGCAGCCATGACAAGGGCATCAGGGTTTTCAGAGGAAAAGCTGGCGCGCATCCCGCAGATGCTGGAAGGCCAGATCGCGGCGGGCGCACTGCCCGGCGCCCTGACCCTGATCTGGCGGCGCGGGCAAATCGCCCATCTCGGCCTGCTGGGCGAGATCGACCGCGAAAACCACGTCCCGATGCGCGAGGATGCGATCTTCCGGCTCTATTCCATGACCAAGCCGGTCACCAGCGTGGCACTGCTGATGCTGCTGGAACAGGGCCGCATCGGCCCGGACGATCCGGTGGCGCGCTTTATTCCCGAATTTGCCAACCTGAAATTGGCCGATGGCAGCACACCTTCGCGCGCCATGACCGTGCGGGACCTGATGCGTCATACCGCCGGCTTTACCTACGGCTTTCACAACCGCACCGCGATCGACGCCTCCTATCGTGCCTTGCGCATTTCCGAAATGGATACGCCGGGCGGCTTGCCCACGATGATCGCCCAACTGGCAAGCCTGCCGCTGGAATATTCACCCGGAGAACACTGGATTTATTCGGTGGCGACCGACGTGCTGGGGTACCTGGTGCAGATCGTGTCCGGCCGGCATTACGCGGACTTTGTGCGGCAGAACATTTTGGCGCCGCTGAAAATGACCGATACCGATTTTGCGCTGCCTCAAAGCAAGCAAGCCCGTTTTGCGGCCTGCTATGTGCAGAAAGACGCAAAATTGGAGCTTTTCGATTCCTATCCCAATGCCAATTATTTTGTGCCGCCCCAGCTGGAATCCGGCGGTGGAGGCCTTGCCGGCACGGCCGCCGATTACCTGCGCTTCTGCCGCATGCTGCTGAACAAGGGCGAGCTGGACGGGGTGCGGCTGCTGAAACCCGAAACTGTGGCCCTGATGACCCGCAACCAGCTTCCCGGCGGCAAAGAGATCGCCGACCTGTCGCCGGCCGCCGATGCCTTCAACGAAAGCGGCTATCGCGGCATCGGCTTCGGATTGGGCGTGGCAGTGACCCTGGATCCGGCGCGGGTGGGCATTCCCGGCTCGGCCGGCGAATTCGCATGGGGCGGCATGGCGTCCACCGCCTTCTTTGTTGACCCCGCCGAAGACATGGCCGTGATATTCATGACCCAGGTGATCACCGACACGGGCAGCCGCGTGAAGCTGCGCCGCGACTTGCGCACCCTGATCTATGAGGCCATGACGGACCGCAATGCTTGAGAGCCTTCCCATCGCCAGCTGGACCGGACCTTATGCCCCGGAAATGAAGGCCCGCGCGCTTGCGGCGCTGGAAGGCGGCGCGATGCTGTTTTTCCCCGATCTGGCCTTCGCGCTGGCGGAGAAGGAAAAGCAATTCCTGGATGCGCGGGTGTCGGACGGCAAAGCCAAGAACATCTCGCTGGATCCCAGCGGCGCGCTGCAATCCACCTCCCTGACCGGCAAACCCGCCAAGGACCTGGCGGCGATGATGGCGCGCTTTTCGGACAGCACTTCGTCCCTGATCACGGACCTGCTGCCTTATCGGTGCGTCGAACGCGCCCGCACCAGCTTCCGTCCGGTCCAGGTGAAAGGCCGCCGCCAGTCCAAGATCAGCGACGACCGGCTGCTGCACATCGATGCTTTTCCGTCCCGTCCCATGCGGGGGCGCCGCATCCTGCGCTTTTTCGCCAATGTCGCGCCGGCCTCACCGCGCCACTGGCATGTCGGTGAGCCGTTCGAGCAGTTCGCGCACGATTTTCTGCCCAAAGTGGGTCCCGACCTTCCCGGCAAATCCTGGCTGTTCGACAAGCTGGGTGTCACGCGCGGCCGCCGCAGCCTGTATGACGAATTGATGTTGTCGCTGCACGACACCGCCAAGCGGGACGATGATTTCCAGAAGAACAGCCCGCATCAGAAAGTCGATTTTCCGCCCGGGAGCTGCTGGCTGGTCTTTACCGACATGGTGCTGCATGCCGCGCTGGGCGGAGAGTTCGCGCTGGAGCAGACCTTTCACCTGGACATCGATCAGATGGCGCAGCCGGAGCGCGCGCCCATCAAGGTGCTGGAACGCCTGAGCGGGAAAAGCCTGGCCTAACCGAGGCGCAGGATCGTGGCGCGGGACTTGGCGTAAAAGCCCGGTCCCTCGGCGCTGGGCGCAAAACCGGCGCGGCCGGGCATTTCATTCTCACCCAGCAGCAACAAGCCGTCCGGCGCCATGGTGTCGGCGATGCGGTCCAGCACATCCAGCCGCGTGGCGGTGTCGAAATACATCAGCACATTGCGGCAGAAGACCAGGTCCATCTCGTCCAGCCAGCCGAAGGAATCCAGCAGGTTGAAACGCCTGAACGTCACCATGCGGCGCAGGCTGGCATCCACCAGCCATTCGGAGCGATCGCGGCGGAAATAGCGCATGGCGTGGGCATCCAGCCCGCGTTCGATCTCGCAAGCCGCATAGCGGCCGGCTTCGGCGCGCGCGATCGCTTCGCCCGACAGGTCGGTGGCGATCAGATCAATGTTCCAGCCCTCACGGGTCAGGCCCATTTCCGACAACAGGATGGCGATGGAATAGGGTTCCTGGCCCGCGGCGCAGGCCGCCGACCAGATGCGCAGCCGCTTGTCACCGCCGCGCGCCGCCGCAAGGCGCGGCAGCACCGTCTCGCGCAGCGTGCGAAACATCGCGGCGTCGCGGAAGAAGCTGCTCTCATTGACGGTCATGGCCTCGGTCACCGCATCGGCCAGCGCTTCGCGCCCCAGCCGCAGCTCGCCGATCAGACCGGCCATGTCCTTGAAGTCGAAGCGGCGCATCACCGGCGCCAGGCGGCGCGTGGTCAGCGCCTTCTTGTCCGGGGTCAGTGACAGGCCGGAGCGGCGGCGCAGCAGGCGTGCGAGAAAGGAAAAATCGTCGGGCGCCATGGCGGCCGCTCTTCCAATCGTTATGGGGCTGTGACGCCGATATCGGCCAGCTTGGCGCGAACGCCGTCGCCGTCGAACGGCTTCATGACATATTCATTGGCGCCGGCCGCCATGGCGCTGGCGATCTCGGTGGAATCGGCTTCGGTGGTGCAGAACAGGATCACCGGATGACCGCCTTCCTGTTGGCCGCGCACGCTCTTGACGAATTCCACGCCCTTCATGGTGGGCAGGTTCCAGTCCAGGAAAATCAGGTCGGGCATTTTTTCGCGCACGGCGCGCAGGGCCGTCATGCCGTCTTCTGCTTCTTCCACCGAGTACTGCAATTCTTCCATGATGCGGCGCGCGACCGTGCGGATCACGCGGCTGTCGTCCACGACCAGGCAATGTTTCATGGGCAAAATTCCCAGGAGCCGACGCGGCTCAAATCAAAGCGGGCCCTGGAACACAGGGCTCAATGGCGGGGAATCTAGCGGGTTTAGGGTAAAGATTGGCTTACTGATGCCCCTTGCTGACGTTGTGTCAGCCGGCCGTCAGCTCCACGGCGCCTTCAAACGGCGCGATGGTCAGAGCGGCATTGACGGTGCGCGACAACTTGTAGGTCAGGAAGGGCTGCACATGCCGCGCGTCAACATTCAGCGCCTCGCCCCTGATGGCATGGTCCACTTCCTCGGTGACGCGGGCGTTGAGGCCCTGCGCGCGAATATGGAAGGACGGCACCTGCGGATCGGCGCTGGCCTCCACCGTCACCATCCCGCCGCGCGGCAGACAATCGGCGGCCAACAGCGTGGCGTTCATCAAAAGCTTGGCCCAGTCCTTGGCCCAGTAAAGCCGGGGCACATTCCAGGTCAGCTGCACCTTGCCGCCTTCGAGCAGGCCCGTCACAAGACGGCCAATCTCGCCCAGATCCAGTTCGGCGCCGGCCGAACCGGCGGCGCCAAAGGCGATGCGCATGAACTGGATGCGGGCCAGCGCCTGGTCGGCGCTCATGGTCACCAGTTTGATGGCCTCGGCCCGCATGGCGGGGTCGCGCTCGTCTTCCAGAACTTCCATGCCGTTGACCACGGCACCCAAAGGCCCGACAAGGTCGTGACACACGCGGCTGACCAGCAAGGCGGCGAATTCGATCTCGTTCATGATGGACTCAATGCCGTCCCAATGGTTAGCAATTGGTTAATTTCCCAACCGCTCTTAAGGAATCCTTAACGTGAGCGCAACGCTCTCCCCCCGCCTCGAAACGCTGGTCCGCATCGCCCAGGCTGCCGGGGTGGTGGTGATGCGCCACTACGAGGCCGGGTGTGACGCGCGGGTGAAAGCCGACCGCTCGCCGGTGACCGATGCCGATGAGGAAGCCGAGAAGCTTATCCTGGCCGAGTTGGCACTGGCCTTCCCGGACGTGCCGGTGGTGGCGGAAGAGGAAGCCGCGGCGGGCCGCGTCGCCAAGGTGGGATCGCGCTTCTTCCTGGTGGATCCGGTGGACGGCACCAAGGAATTCATCAAGCGCGGCGGCGAGTTCACGGTGAACATCGGCGAGAT
>CANBZE010000004.1 GCA_947373775.1 Alphaproteobacteria bacterium | reverse complement strand
CCCGGCCTTTGGGGCTGGCAAGACGTATCGCATGCCGCGGCGCAGCGAATTTGGCGCTTTTCGGGGATAAAAGCCGGCCAAATCGCGCATTTACCGGCCAATAAGCCGCCTTGAGCCAGACTCCAATCTAGGGCAAAAGGGCGCCCTTCTCGTACCTTCAGTCTTGCCTCTCAAGGGCTGAAGTCCTGGATGGAGCTGTGGCCGAGAGGCTGAAGGCGGCGGTTTGCTAAACCGTTATACGGTTGTAAAGCCGTATCGAGGGTTCGAATCCCTCCGGCACCGCCATCCCTCTCAGCTAACGTGCTGATTTCTTTCGGCAAGCGCCGTTCCAAAGATAGAACGTCCTGACAAGCGCCCCGAACGCAGCACGCCAAGAAATTTTGCCTTGAGGCCAACGACGCCGGACTTGCCCGCGCGCGTGCTGTGGGCCGCCGCCGAAGGCAAGCAGGATCGCTTGGTACCTGCGCTATTGGAGCTGATCCGCGATCGCAGGACAGATGAGCAGGCGCCCGGCCTTATTGGCTGATGCCAAATCCGGTATGAAGGACAAATGACAGGCGACCGCCTCAAAATCCGTATCCCTGGCAAGATCGCATCTGAGATCGGGTGCAAGATTGTCTCGGGACGCCTCAAGCCTGGCACTCTTTTGGACGGAGAGATCGAGGCAAGCGGGGATCGCAATGTGTCCCGGTCCGCATACCGGGAGGCTATCCGGGTTTTGGTGGCAAAGGGACTGGTCCAGTCGCGACCCAAGATAGGGACACGTGTCACCGAGACCAGCGAGTGGCACCTCCTGGATCCGGACGTGCTGAGCTGGATTTTTGTCCGGGAGCCTCCACGCAACTTGCTCGTGAGCCTTTTTGAACTGCGCAAGCTTGTGGAGCCGGAAGCCGCTGCATTGGCAGCCCAACGACGTTCACTGGAGCAAATGAATCGTATGGGTGGAGCCCTTGAGGTGATGGCGCACGAAACCTTGCACACCGAGCGGGGCCGCGCCGCTGATCGGGACTTTCATGCCATCCTGCTCTCGGCTTCGGCCAACCCGTTCCTGGTGTCGCTCAGCAGCAGCGTGACGGCCGCCGTGACGTGGAGCACCATGTTTAAGGAGCGCACCCAGCGACTACGCCGGGACGCTGTTCCCGATCACATCAAGATTTATGAGGCTATTGCTGCACGAGATCCTGGTGCAGCGCGCGCTGCAATGATCAACCTGATCGATCTGGCATTTTCCGATGCAGTACAATTGCGCCGCAAGAGTGCCGTATCCCACGACCGCACGCGCCGCTGACATCACTCTAAACCCGTGGGGCTATTCCGCCACTGCCGGCTCCAGGCCCTGCCCACATGGCGTCGGCAACAAAAAAATACCGCCCGGACACAGCGCCCGGGCGGTGAGTTAAAGCGCGACAGGGGAAAACCAATCACGCTCATCTGGTCGGCACGCATTCCGAACCGCAAACACCGGCAGAAGACGCATAGCACCCGTCATTCTACAGCTACGACTGCGATAGACTTGGCCGGCAAATCGAAAACAGCCTTCCCGTCGACCGTCCTACCGATGAAGGCCACCGGATGGATGGCATTGGGCGCATCGAACGTATTGTGCGTGTCCATTGCCGGACCTGTAAGAATCTGCCCCTTGCCGATACCGGCAAGGTTGGTCTGGACATGCGCTGTCTTGTGCGGGTCAGTATTGACCAGCGCCAAGTAGAGCCTCCCGTCCTTGCCGCGCGCCGCCGACACATCAACCATAGGAATTCCCTTCGCATAGGCCGGTCCAGAAGCTGTCGCACTGAAGGGCGTCGCTTCCATGAAGGGTTGGTACATGTCAAAGACATGGTAGGTCGGCGTCAGCAGCATCTTGGGCCCGTCGGTAAGGATCATGGCCTGCAGCACATTCACCATCTGCGCGATCGCTGCCAGCTTTACCCGGTCGGTATGGCGATGGAAAATATTGAGTGACAGCGCGGCCACTTCCGCATCCCGCAGCGCGTTCTGCTGGAATAGGAACCCGGGATGACTGCCAGGCTCCTGGGTGTACCAGGAGCCCCATTCGTCAACATAGAGCGCGACTTTCTTGCCAGGATCATATTTGTCCATGACGGCGCTGACGTCGGAAACATAGCCTTCCATATTCAGGGTCAGCGCCAGTTCCTCCTGCCAGCGGTCTTCGCCGAAGCCGGTGGCCGGCCCCTTGGACCGGCCATTGTCCGGCATAGCGTAGTAATGGAAGCTGAGTGCCTGCAACCTGCCGCCACCTTTCATCATCGCATCGGTGAAGGCCTTGTAATCACCGATATTCGCGCTGCCGCCGCTGGCAACCTTGACCATGCCCATGGAAGCGGGCGCACTCACGAAGGTGGAATAGCGCGCATTGATCGAGGCGGAATAATCCCCGCTCATGTTGCCGCCGCAGCCCCAGGTCTCGTTGCCGATGCCCAGATATTTCAGCTGCCAGGGCTTGTCGCGTCCATTGGCGCGCCGCTCGTTGGCCAGCGATGCATCTTCGCTGGAGGTCATGTACTCGACCCATTGCGCTGAATCATAAGGCGACAGCGAACCGACATTCATCGAGACATAGGGATCGGCGCCGATCAGTTCGGCGAAATCCATGAATTCATGGGTGCCGAAAGCGTTGTTGTCGGTGACCCCGCCCCAATGAACATTGATGCGGGTCGGGCGCTTGGCGCGCGGACCGATGCCGTCACGCCAGTTATACAGGTCAGCGAAACAACCGCCAGGCCAGCGCACGACTGGTACATGGATCTTCTTCAGCGCCTCCACCACATCGCTGCGATAGCCGCGGATGTTGGGAATCTTGCTGTCTTCGCCCACCCAAATGCCGCCATAGATACCCGTCCCAAGGTGTTCGGCGAACTGGCCATAGATATGGCGGTCGATCACGGCTCCGGGCTTCGCCATATCGACCGTCACGCGCACCGTCTGCGTCTGTGCGGCCGCTGGTGTCGCCAGCGCCAAAGCCAGCAAGCCGCTCGATATTGTCTTTCTCATATAATCCCTCACTGAATGATGGCGGCGTTCGCGCCTGCCCTATACAAGCCCGTTCCCGTTGATGCGGAGCGCAACGCCATAATCGTGTGCGGCCTGCGCCGGCACGGTGACGTGCAATCCTTCCGCGTCCTGGCGGAATTCCAGTGGGCCGCCGGCACCCACGATTTCGACCTTTTGCACACTGCCGACACCGGCCAGGGAGCGGATCAGCACCGTGCCCTCCGGCTTTCCCAGGGTCATGGCAAAGAGCGTCGAACCCTTGGTGGTGAAGCGGATGTCGGCTGCTTCAAAGGCCTTGGCCTTGCCCTCGTTCAGATGGCCGACTTCCACCCGGGTCGGCCCCTCGCCCGATACACGCCAAGGCCGGGACGCAAAGATGGCTTCCCCATAACGCTGCGTCCAGGTTGAGATGCCTTCGACAATCTGGCGTTCTTCCTCGTCGATGGTGCCATCGCCCCGCACCGGAATGGACAGCAGCAGGCAGCCATTCTTGGCCACCACGTCGCAAAGCCGGTGCACCACCGCGCTGGCGGACATGTAGCTTTTCTGGAGAAACCGCTCGCGGTTGTAGTGCCAGTCGCCGATGCAGGTATCCGTCTGCCAGGGTTGCGGTAGAATTTCGGCACGGAAGCCGCGCTCCACATCCTCCACCACCGCGGCACGCCGATCTTCCGGCAACAGCTTGCAGTTGACGACGGCCTGCTGCGATCCGTGCCAGGCGATGGAGCTGTTGTAGATGTGCGCCGTCACGTCCAGGCCCGCCTGCCCCAGGGGCAAGCCGGTATTGTCGAAATAGAGAAGGTCGGGCCGATAGCTGTCGATCAGATCCTGGCAACGCAGCTGCCACATGCGCACAAAGGCCGGGTTGGCGAGCGGCGGCGCCTCTTCCCAGATCCGGTCGTGGGCTTCATGGAAGACGCCCGCATCCTTGATCGATGTGATGCCGTCCGGCATGGGCATCACTGCCCCGCCATACAGCTCCTGAGGATCCAGCCCCTCCCACCATTTGCCCTTGCCGTCGTATTTGGTGAGCTTGAAAGCATCGTAGCGCTGGCCGGCCCGCGCGCCTTCGGGATCATAACCATAAGCCACCTGGAACCAGTGCCAGGCGTGCGCGGAGTGATTTGAGACGCCGAACTTCAAGCCCCGCGCCCGCGCCGCCTTGGCCCAACCTGCCACGATATCCCGCTTGGGACCCACGCGGGTGCTGTTCCAGGCATGGAAGCGCGAGGCGTAATTGTCGAAATTGTCGTGATGGTTGGCCAGGCTGACAAAATATTTTGCGCCGGCCTTGGCATACAGACCCATCAGTTCGTCAGGATTCCACTTCTCCGCCTTCCAGCGGTTGTTCATTTCCATGAAACCGGTATCGGCAGGATGACCGTAATGTTCCAGGTGGTGCTGATACTGCTTCTGCCCCTGGAGATACATGTTGCGGGCATACCAATCGCCGGCCTCTGGCACGCACTGCGCTGACCAGTGAGCCCAAATGCCGAACTTGGCGTCGCAGAACCAGTCGGGCGCCTGGTATTGAGACTTCAGGGAATCCCAGTTTGCCTGAAACGGCCCGGACGCTATCGCATCCGCCGCCATGGCGCGAAAAGGTACGCCCGCGCCTGCCAAGGCCGCAGTGCCGCGCTTCAGAAGTTGGCGCTTGGACAGCATGGTCGGCCTCACTTTGGCGGATCGAATGACAGCGAGTTGCTGAAGAACGGCATCACGAAATCCTGGAAGCGAAAGGCGACGTTGCTGGTATGGGTGCCCGGATAAACCGTGAATGTGTTCGCGATGCCGTACCCGTCCAGCGCCTCATGCAGTTTACCGGTATCAGCGCGCAAACCGTCCTGATCGCCCACATCCAGGGCGATGGCGCGATAACGACGCAAGTTGCCGGCGTACTGGTCCAGGAAACTCAGCGGTGCGTTGGCGGCCCACTTGGCCAGCACGGCCTGCTGGTCCTCGCCCACCGGAAGGTCGAGATAGAGCGGCGGCTTTTTGGGATTGGGCGACCAGGCGGCCGCGCTGGCCAGTTGCGCCCGCAGAAAGAACGGCAGTTTGGCGGAATCCGCAGGGGTATTCACAGCAGCCAGCGCCGCTTCATCTTCGGGCTTGAACGCGCCGGCAGCGCGCGCCGACAGGCAACAGGGGCTCATGATGTACAAGCTGCCGAAGACATCGGCATGCTTCATGCCGATGCGGCTGGCGCCATAGCCACCCATGGAATGTCCCACCAGACCGCGGCTTTCACGCGCGGCCAGCGTGCGGTAATGCGCGTCGACATAGGCCACCAGATCGTGCGCGACAAAGTTTTCGAAATCCCCCGTGGTGACCGAGCTGGAATACATCGACCCGTTATGGACGGTCTTGGAATCCGGCAGCACCACGATCATGTCCTTCGCGCCCTTGGCGAAAGCCCCCTCTATGGTCTGGGGGACATGGATTTCATGGCTCCACTGCTCGGCGCCGATGGAATAGCCGTGCAGCGCATACACCACCGGATAGCGGCGCGCCTTGTCGGTGGCATAGCTGGGCGGCAGGAAAATCAGGACGTCGCGGTCCGCTGCGTCGCCTTCCAGATTGCCTTCCAGCGATGTGCCATGGACCTTGATGTGCTCTGCCGTGTCGGGACGCGCACCAGGCACGACTTCGGGCACGTTGTTCTTTACCTGCGCAAAGGCCGGCGCCGCCAGGACGGCGCCCAACAGGACTGCAAACATGACCTTGAACACAACGTCACCCCTCTCGACCGTCCGGCGTGGTCCGTGTCACAAACACGAACTGTATACCGATCCGAAAGTTACTTTTGTTTTGTCTGAGTTTATTGATTCCGGCGGGCAAAACAACGCCGGGCGCGCGCAAAATCTGGTTGCAATGCAGCATTCGCAGGCTCAGTTCGCGCTCCCCGATTTGTCTGACAAATCATTCCCAAACTTCCCGCCGGCGACTAGGATCACCGCAACATAGAGGGAGGGGAATCCATGTCTCAAGGCGTGACAGATCTTAGCCGCCGCGGCGCGATGCTCCTGACGGCCGGCGGCGCGGCGCTCGCCACCCGCGCGCACGCCGCCGATGGCACCAAGACGGCCGCGCACCAGGAACCCGGCAATTGCACCACGCCACGATCGGCCATCGCCGACACCCAATATGGCAAGGTGCGTGGCTACCTGGATGGCGGCGTTTTTACCTTCAAGGGCGTGCCCTATGGCCAGGACACGGGCGGCACCAATCGCTGGCTGCCGGCCAAGCCGCCCGAACCCTGGCAGGGCGAACGGCACACCCTGATCTATGGCGCCAACTGCCCCCAGAACCTGCATGACTTCAAGTCAGTCGAAACTTCGTTCCTGTTCGACTGGGATGACGGTTATCTCGGCGAGGACATGCTCAAGCTGAATATCTGGACCTCCAGCCTGTCCGGGAAAAAGCCGGTGATGGTCTATTTTCATGGCGGCGGATTCTCTTTCGGCTCGGCCTATGAGCTGCCCTCACATGAAGGCGCGCAGATGGCGCGGCATCACGATGTCGTGCAGGTCTCGGTCAATCACCGCCTCAATACGCTGGGTTTCCTGGATCTATCGGAAATCGGAGGCGCTGATTATGCGGAGTCCGCCAATGTCGGCATGACCGATCTTGTCGCGGCCTTGCGTTGGGTGCGGGACAATATCGCCCATTTCGGCGGCGATCCCGAGCGCGTGATGATCTACGGCCAGTCCGGCGGCGGTTCCAAAGTCACCTGCCTGATGGGCATGCCTTCGGCGCGCGGCCTGTTCCATACCGCCTGCGTGCAATCGGGCGGGGGCGGCAATTTCGCCGACGCCGAACAGTCGCGCGCCCTGGCGCGGCAGTTGATGACAGAGCTCGGCCTGGGCCCGAAGGACATCGCCGGCCTGCAGCAAACCGAATGGTCCAAGCTCTACGCTGCCGGCCAGGCTGCTGTTGCCAAGGTCAATGGCCCCCTGCCGCCCGGAGCTTTTTTCCCGCCCAGCTCGGTGCGCCGCGCCGGATGGGCGCCCACCATGGACGGCCATGTCGTGCCGGTGCGGCCGTTCTTTGATGCGGCCCCGGAATTGTCCAAGGACATTCCCCTCATCATCGGGTCCGTCAGCGAGGAGGGTTACGGTTATCGGTCCAATCCCAGCGAAACGGAGTGGCGAGCGTCGCTGACCAAAACCTACGGTGCGGACAAGGCCAACCGGCTGGTCGACGCGATGAAGGCTGCCAACCCCGGCAAGGCCATTCGCACCCTGTCCTATGGCGTGGCGGGGCTGGCACAGCGCAACAATGTGGAACGCATGATCGGATTGAAACACGCCATGGGCGGTGCGCCGGTCTATCAGTACTGGTTCACCTGGCAGTCGCCGCAGCTCGATGGCGTGTGCGGCGCCTGGCACACATCCGAGCTGGCCTTCTGCTTCGACAACACCAAGCGCTGTGAACAGGGCACCGGCAACACTTCCGAGGCGCAGGCGCTTGCCAAAAAAATGGCGACGGCCTGGGCCAACTTCGCCGCCGCCGGCAATCCCGGCATCGGCTGGATGCCAACTGATCCGCAGCGCATGCAGACCATGATCTTCGACAACAAGATCCGCATGGTGGATGACCCGCATGGCGAGGTTCGTCGGATCATCAAGGCCTGATAGGACTGGGGTACATCTCCCAATCTGCCGCGACGTCTAGTCCTGCGGATCCCAGGGCTTGTTGTGGAAGGCAGCGGAGGTTACGCCGGGCGCACCCGGCGCGTAGGGAACGTAGATCGCCTTGTAGTATGCCAAATCGTGCGGCGGCGCGGTGTGACCCGGCGGCATCGGCATATGTGAAAAAGTCTGGAAATAGGCGATGCACGCGTCACGCCACCATTGCGCTTCCTTTTCCTGGATCGCCAGGAATGCAGCAGTCTGTGACCAGCGCTCCTCGTCCACGTACGGCTTCATAGCCGTCCAGGTCCGGCGCATCTGCCCTACCGCGGCGATACCGGCATCGTAATGTACGATCATCTCGCCCCACAGGGTGCGACCAGACCTCATCTTGTGGTCCCAGGCGACGTGCTGAAACCACAACAGATAGCGGTCCGGAATGTCCGGGCCTGAAAACAGCCTGGCTAGCGGCGGCGCATATTGGGCGGTGGCGTTGCTGCCGCCTGGTGTGCGGTCAAAACCAAGCCCGTTGGCGTCGGCGCGATTGTAATAGATCGGGTTCCAATCGGGACGGGACAAGTCGTCGACCCAGGGGCCCGGTCCGTAATGATGGTTACTAGCAAACATGTGATGCAGGCCCAGCGGCGTCATGTAATCCACCACCGCCTCGCGGCTGGTGATCATCATCGGCGTCAGTGCATCCATGAAGGCCTGGCTGTCGGTGAAGGTCATGCCCAGCCATTCCTGCGCGATCTGTTCGGCGCTAAGCGCGGGATTCCAGGCCAGGCGCCCGAAGCCATACCAATCGGCCTGGTTGAAGGAAGAGCCTGTCCAATTCCGGTCGTCGCCGATATTGGACACGCCCACCATGGCCGAGCGGTCATGTCCTTCCAGCGACCCATCGATCACTTTCGCCACGGTCGAGCCTGGGCCGCGCGCCCTCGTGTCCCAATCCAGCACTTCCTTGAAAAGGGCCGGCAGAAAGACCAGATGCGTAGCCTGGCCGAGATATTCCTTGGTGAGCTGCACTTCCAGCGCCAGGTTGGTTTTGGGCATGGCGCCGAACAGGGGATGCGCGGGTTCTCGCGGCTGAAAATCGATGGCGCCGTTCTTGACCTGGACAAAGACATTGTCGCGGAAGACGCCGTCCAGCGGCTTGAATTCGTTATAAGCCTGTTTGGCGCGGTCCGTCGGGTCCTTCTCGCTATAGACAAAGGCGCGCCAGAACACGGTACCGCCATGCGGCGCCAGCGCGTCGGCGATGACATTGGCGCCTTCGGCCTGGCTGCGGCCATAGTCGCGGGGGCCTGGCTGGCCTTCCGAATTGGCTTTCACCACAAAGCCGCCGAAGTCGGGAATGCGGCGATAGATGCCGTCCACTTCCTTCTTCCACCAGGCCTGCACCGTCGGATCGTTGGGATCGGCGGTCTTGAGCTTGCCCAGTTCCACCGGCGCGCTGAACTTGGCGGCGACATAGACGCGGATGCCATAGGGTCGAAGCACCGCCGCCAGGGCCGCCACCTTTTCGATGTACATGGACGACAATATCCAGGGATCGGCGGAGACATTGTTCAGCGATATGCCGTTGATGCCGACAGAGGCATCGGCCCGCGCCATCACGGTGTAACGGGGGTCCATATAGTCGGGCATCTTGTGCCAGTCGAAAATGGAGTGGCCGGCATAGCCGCGCTCGATGGTGCCGTCCAGATTGTCCCAGTGATTGAGCAGCCGCAGTTTCAGGCGCGGCGCGCTGGTGATGTCGAGATGCGCGAGCCGCTGGCGGGTCTGGATCAGGCGCAGGAAGGCAAAGCTGCCATACAGCACGCCGATATCGCTATTGGCGGCGATGACGGTGACGGCATGGCCATTCAGCGCCGTGCTGCGGATCAGATAACCTTCGTTTCCAAGGCCCGCCAGAGGTAGCTTAAGCCCGGCCAGCAATGGCGATGTGGCCGGGGTGCCGATCACCACCGCGCCATCGGTTACCGCGCCAGTGCTTACGGACCTGTCCAGCAGGCCGGAAAGACCGCGTACCAGCTCGCTTTTGGCCGCGTCCAATGACGGGGATAAGCCTTCCGAGACGACCCCTGTCGCAAGCGGGCGATATTGCGCCTGGGCGCCCGTGTCCATGGGACGATAGCGAAGCCAGAGATCATAGCCGTCCTCGGCCCGAACAGGCCCTGTCAACACCGGAACTGCCAGCAGGAAAAGAAGGGCGGCGGTCAGACGGCGGATCATGGGCCCTCAGGCGCGCGGCGGCGCGTTGCGCAACGCCGCGGCGATCGCCTGCCGCAGCGGCTTGGCCTGGTAATTGTCGTCATACAGGGACGGCCGCTTGAGCATTCCATCAGGGCGCTTGCCGCCGAAATTCTGCAGCCAGGAATAATGGTCCATCATGCCCCAGGCCATCAGATAGTCGGTCTGGCGATAGGCGAACATGAAGTCGAGATAGCGGCGCGCCAGATCGGCCATGAAACGGTCGCGTTCGGGAATGCCGGGCGAGGTTCCGCGCTCGCTGACATCGAACTCGGTCAGCGCCAGACGCAGATCCATCGCCACCGCGGCATCCAGAAACTGCTTCCACGCCGCCTGATCGGCGGCGCTGAAGGTGTTGGGTCCCTGGGATTCCACATTGGTGCCGGGCCCGATATGGCTTTGCACGCCCAGCAAATGCACCGGCGCCTTGTTCGCCTTCAACCGCGCCAGAAGCTTGAGCACCCCGTCGCGGTGGCGGGCGCTGGCCGGGCCCCAGCCCATGTAATCGTTATAGACCAGTTTGGCATGCGGCGCGGCCGCGTGCGCGGCGTCAAAACAGATGTCTATGGCGTTGTCGCCCAGATATTTGGTGAAAGGAGTCTGGCGAATTTCGCCGGTGATTTCGTCCACCGCCTCATTCACCACGTCATAGGTGAAAATGCGGGTACCGAAATGACGGCAGACGGTGGTGATGTGTTCTCGCAGCAGCCGCTCGGCCTCGGCCGCCGGACGGGTGCCGAAATCGTAATTGACCAGCCATTTGGGGAAATACTGCGTCTTCTGCCACAGGAGCGTATGGCCCCGCATCTGCATGCTGTTGGCCAGCGCCCAGTCCACCATGCGGTCGGCGAGGTAGAAGGAATATTCGGCAGGATTCGGCCTCAGCGCCACCCACTTGGTCTCGTTCTCACAGACCAGGATGCCGCATTCGCGCTGGTGAATCGCGCGCACCCCGGCATCGTTGAAAGAGGAGGCAAAATCCTCCGCGCCGCCGCCCATGGAACTGCCGAAACCGGCAAAGCCCTTGGCCTTGGCCAGGGCATCCAGCGAGTCTGGCTCCGTTGCAGCCCGGGCTGTGGTGGCCAAGCCTGCCGCCAGGGCGCCCGTCGCGGCCGCAACTGCGAGATCGCGGCGCCTCAATCCCTCCATGGTCTTCTCCCTTATTTTCCTTGCGCGCTTGAAAGTTAGCGTTACCATTTCCTTGCGGCCGGTCAACCGGGCGGCGAAGCGGCTAGACTGCCAGACAAGAACAAGCCCCATGGGCAAAGGGAGAAACGATGCGCCGCTTTCTGGGGCTCCGATGGCTGACGATTGCGCTGATCATGGTCGGGGCCATGGTCAATTTCCTGTCGCGCCAGACCTTGTCCATCGCGGCGCCCACCGTCATTGCCAATCTGCACATCACCACCCAGCAATATGGCTGGATCACCTCGGCCTTTCAGGGCGGCATCATGCTGCAACCCGTGGTGGGCTATGTCATCGACGTTCTGGGCGTGAAGTCGGGCTTCGCGCTGTTCGCCTTCCTGTGGTCGGTCATCTGCATGGCGCATGGACTGGCGGGCAGCTGGCAGGTTCTGGCGGGTATGCGGGGACTGCTGGGCTTCGCCGAGGGCGCATTTTCGCCTGGCGGCCTCAAGGTCGTCTCGGAATGGTTTCCCGCCAAGGAGCGTGGGTTGGCGGGCGGGCTCTACAATATCGGGCCGTCCCTGGGCTCGATGATCGCGCCCCCCTTGGTTGCCTGGGCGATCCTCAATTATTCCTGGCAAGCCTCCTTCGTCATCGTCGGTCTGATCAGCCTGGCATGGGTGGGATTGTGGCTGCTGTTTTACCGCCCCGTGCTCCAGCATCCCGGGCTCTCGCCGGAAGAACGCGATTATATCGTCTCAGGCCAGGAAGCTTTCCTGCAAGCCGCGGGCAACAAGCCGTCGATTCTGTCGATTCTCAAGCGGCGCAATTTCTGGGGTATTGCCATTCCCCGCTTTCTGACAGATCCGACCTGGGGAATGCTGTCTTTCTGGGTGCCGTTGTACCTGACCACCGTGCGGGGCTTCGATCTCAAGCATATTGCGCTCTATGCTTGGCTGCCCTTCCTGGCCGCGGATTTGGGCTGCATCTTCGGACCCAGTGTTGTGCTGTTCCTGCAGAAGCGCGGTCTGGACCTGATCGATGCCCGGCGCGGCGCCTTCACCCTGGGCGCTTTTATGATGATCGGCGTGGCCTTTACCGGCGTGGTAAAGGACCCGCTGATGGCCGTGGCGCTGATCAGCCTGGCGGGTTTTGCCCATCAAACCCTGTCCGTCACGATGATTACCATGGCCACCGACCTTTTCCCCCGTCATGAGGTCGGCACCGTGGCCGGCATGGCCGGCACCTGCGCCAACCTCGGCATCCTGATCTTCACGCTGGAGCTGGGACAAAGAGTCGACCAGATCGGTTATACGCCGGTTTTCATGCTGCTGGCGGTATTGGACATCGTTGCCGCCGCCGTTGCCTGGACCGTAATCCGAAAGCCCGCCCGTGCCTGACATCCAGAACCCCATACTCAAGGGATTCAATCCCGACCCGTCCATTCTGCGCGTTGGTGAAGACTATTACATCGCCACCTCGACCTTCGAATGGTTTCCCGGGGTGCAGATCCATCATTCCAGGGACCTGGTGAACTGGCGCCTGCTGACCCGACCGCTGCGGCGCGCCAACCAGCTCAACATGCTAGGTGATCCGGATTCCTGCGGTATCTGGGCGCCGTGCCTGTCGCATGACGGACAGCAGTTCTACCTGGCCTATACCGATGTGAAGCGCTATGGCCGCACGTCAGTCGGCGGGGCGACCGGCGCCTCCCTGCGCGATTTCCACAATTACCTGGTCACGGCAAAGACGATCGACGGCGAATGGTCGGACCCAGTTCACGTCAACAGCAGCGGGTTCGATCCGTCGCTATTTCACGATGAGGACGGCAAGAAGTGGCTCGTCAATATGTTGTGGGATCACCGCCCCGGACAGAACCGCTTCGCCGGCATCGTAGCGCAGGAATACTCGGCCACGGAAAAAAAGCTAATTGGCGAGCGGGTGAATATCTTCAAGGGCACACCGTTGGGCCTGACAGAAGCGCCGCATCTCTACAAACGCGGGGGGTATTATTATCTAATGACGGCGGAGGGCGGCACGGCATGGAACCATGCCGTCACTATGGCGCGCGCCAAGAACCTGCTTGGGCCGTATGAACTGCATCCCGACACTTATATTCTCAGCGCGCGCAACCGCCCCAGCGCACCTCTGCAGCGCGCCGGGCATGCCGATTTTGTGGAAACACAAGATGGCGACACTTACATGGCCTATCTTTGCGGCCGGCCACTGAGGAACCGCGGTCGCTGTACCCTTGGCCGCGAGACCGCCATCCAAAGAATGCAGTGGCGCGATGGCTGGCTTTACACAGAAGGTGAATCCGGGCTGCCCCAACTGAAGACGCCGGCACCTGACTTGAAACCCCACCCCTTCCCGACAGCGCCGGCGCGTGACGAGTTCGATGCGCCTGTCTTGGCCATCGATTTCCAATGGCTGCGCACGCCATATCCGGAAACCATCTTCAGCCTGACGGCGCGGCCAGGATTCTTGCGTCTTTATGGCCGCGAAACCATCGGTAGTGTTTTTACCCAGGCCCTGGTGGCGCGCCGCCAGCAGGCGCATTGCTACAGCGCCGAGACCCTGATGGATTTCGAGCCGGCGCATTTCCAGCAGGCGGCGGGACTTGTCTGTTATTACGGCGGCAACAAGTTTCATTATCTGCATGTCAGCCACGATGACAGGCATGGAAAACATCTGCGTGTGATGTCAGCCTTGCCTGATGCGCCGGCTGGTGATGCTTTCACGGCACCCATTCCCATTCCGTCGGGGCCGGTCCGGTTGCGCGTGGACGTGGACGAGGAGTGGCTGGCATTTTCCTATCGCGTCGGTGACGGCAACTGGCAGCGCCTGCCCGAGACATTCGATGCCTCCATTCTGTCGGATGAGGCCCAGATGCCCGGTACAGCGAATTTCACCGGCGCTTTTGTCGGCATGGCCTGCCAGGACATGGCGGGAACCGGCGCGCATGCCGACTTCGATTATTTCCTGTATCGCGAGTGAATGTTCCAGCGGCTGCATTGCAACGGCCAGACGCATGTGACATCCGGCGAGGTCAGTCCCATCCCGCATCGATCCAATAACCGTGGCCCGTACACATGCGGCCGTCGTCGGACGCCAGGAAAAGCACCAGCGATGCGACGTGATCCGGCATGATGCGGGTCTTCAGGCACTGCTTGTCCACGATGTCAGCCTCGCCTTCCGGCGTGTACCACTTCATCTGGCGTGGCGTTTTCACATTGCCGGGTATCACCGCGGTCACGCGGATATTGTCGGCACCCAATTCGCGCGCCAACGCGCGCGTCATGCCTTCGATGCCTGCCTTGGCGGTTTCGTAGAGCACAAGATCCGGCAGGCCCAAATGCCATGAAATCGATCCGAAGTTGATGATGGCCCCGCCGCCGCGTTGCTTCATGCCCGGCGCCGCTGCCTTGGCGGCGAACAGCATATGGCGCAAATTGACCGCCATGCGTTCGTCCCAATAGGCTGGCGTAATATCTTTCAGGGCATGGCGGTCGTCATTGCCGGCATTGTTGACCAGCACATCGATGCCGCCCAGCGCTTTGAAGAACTTTTCGAGGGCGGGAATGTCGGTGAGATCAAGCCGATGAAATACAGGCTTGATGGGCGCATCCGCCAGCCGCGCGATCAGCGCCGTGCTTTCCTGCTCCAGCAAATCCACGAAAATGGTCTCAGCACCCTGGCGGGCGAAAGCTTCCACCAGCCCGGCCCCGATGCCCGAGCCTCCCCCGGTGATGACCACGCGCTTGCCGGCAAGGCTGGGATAGATCGCCGAAGCGGCGCGTGTTGCCGCATTGTTGGCGATCGCTGGGGAAACATCTGTCATGGCAGGTCTCGAACCGTGGTTGCGTTACCAATAACACAGCCTTGGCCCTGTCAAGGCTTGGTCGACGGCGCCTTGCGACGGGCTGTCGGTGCCTGGGCCACGCCCGCGCGGCGCACCGAGGATTCCCGCTCAACCAGTGAGAACTTGACCACTTTGTGCGTCACCGCCGGGCGATCGCCCGCGCGGCGCCCGCGGATCTGTCCGATCAGCATCCGCACCGCCTCACGTGCCATGTCGGCGATGGGCTGATGCACGGTGGTCAGCTCGGGCCACACTGTGGTGGCCAGCGGCGTATCATCGAAACCAGCCACGGCCAGGTCGCCCGGCACGTCAAGCCCTTTGCGATGCGCCACCGCCATGGCGGCGGCGGCCATTTCGTCATTGGAGGCGAAGATGGCGGTGGGCTTGTAGACCGATAGCAGTTTTTCCGCCGCCTCCAGGCCGGAGCGGTAGGTGAAATAGCCCTGTGCCACCTGGTCGGCGCCGACGGATAGACCAGCTTCAGTCATGCCCTCGACATAACCGCGAAGACGCTGGCCGCTGGCCGTCTGGTTGGGATGACCGTTGATGAAGGCAATGCGGCGATGTCCCAATGCAAGCAGGTGCTGCGTCATGGCGCGCGAAGCCTCGAAATCATTGATGCTGACGGCGGAGATGCCGGGCGCCGGACGGCCCGAAGCCACCAGCATGGCCGGAATGCCGGCCTCGATCACCGCCGTCAGTGCTTCCTCGGAATCGCACATCGGCGCGGGCAGGATCACGCCGTCAATGCCGCCACGCACCAGATGCGCGATGGCGTCGCGCTCTTTACCTGCTCCCTTACACTCCTCGATCACGAGTTGGCAGCCGCTTAAGCGGGACTGTTCCAGGCTGCCCATCAACAACTCGCTCAAATACGCGGCACTGGGATTTGAGCAGATCAGGCCGATATGGATGGAGCCGGCGCTGGCCAGGTTTCGCGCCGCCTGGTTGGGCGAAAACCGGAGCGCCTTGATCGAGGCGTTGACCTTGTCGCGCGTTTCCTCGCGTACGTTGGTCCCCGAATTGATCACCCGCGATACCGTCATGGGCGAAACGCCGGCATGGCGCGCCACGTCATCGATGATGACGACATTGCCACTTCTGCGGGTGCTCTTGCGGGCCAACGGTCACTCCTTCTGGCCAGTACTAGCAAACCTCCGGTGAAATGGACATATGGCTTTGGGTCTGGATTGTCTGACCGCTAGCTCGGCAGTGAATACGCCACCAGATCGGCGCCATAGGAACTGCCTTGGGCACAGACCAGATACTGCTTGCCATTGTGCATGTAGGTCATGGTGGCACCGGTCTGCACCTTGTCCATGAAAACCGCGCCCTTCTGTTCACCAGTGGCCTTGTCATAGGCTCTCAGGCGCGCACCCTTGCGGCCCTTTTCATCGGTGAACAGCCCGCAATCGCCGCAGATGACCAGCGTCTTGGTGGTCAGCGTTCCCAGGATGCCGGCCTGGCCCGTGCGCGGAATGGAAACGCCCTTGAGCAGCCGGTGGTTCTTGATGTGGTCCGGCGTCTCGCCATGAACGATCTGCCACGCCTGCGTGCCTTTCCCCAGGTCGATCGCCGTGATGGTGCCATAGGGCGGCTTCATCAGGGGAATGCGCTCGATCGAAATCACGCCCGGCCCAATGGGATCGTTCATACCGTCCGGGCGATACCGAAAGAACGAACTGCCGCCCTTGATGCTGGCCACACCACCGAACGAACCGCCATTCGAATCGGAACTGCCCGGCGGGGGATAGCCGCCGGTTTGAACGACCTTGCCGTCTTTGGCCACGGTCGCACCAATGACGCCCATCTCATTTTTGGAAAACATGTAGAGAATATTGGTTTCGGGATCGTAGGAAGCACCCGGCCAATTGATCCCACCCTGCAGGCCTGGCATGCACAGCGCCCCGAAAATCTTGTCGTCGACCATGGGCGGCGGCGTGTAGAGGTCGGCCAGGACATAATGGCTTGCGATCTCATGCGCGCGTGCCTTGATCTCGGGTGTCCAGTCTACCAGGTCGGCTTCGGTAACGCCGTGTTTGGCGAAAGGCGGCGGCGCGCGGGGGATGGGCTGGGTGGGCGCGTACCATTCGCCCGGCACATTGCCCTTGGGCACTTTCTTTTCCGGGATCGGCCAAACCGGCTTGCCGTTGGCGCGGTCAAGCACATAGACGAAGCCCTGCTTGGTGGGCTGGGCGATGGCTCTGATGATCTTGCCATTGTGGGGCAGGTCGCAGATGACGCTGGCACACGAGACGTCCCGGTCCCAGATGCCGTGATGGACCATCTGATAGTGCCATTTGCGCAGGCCCGTCTCGATATCCAGCGCCACCAGGCTTTCGGCAAACAGGTGGGGACCCGTCCGGCTGACACCGAGCAGATCGGTCTGGGGCGATTCCACGCCGACATAGATCAACCCCAGCTCGGGATCGGCCGACATCGGCGCCCACGAACCCATGTTGCCGCTGGTTTCGGCCTGACCCGGCGTGGTCCAGGTTTCGTAGCCGAACTCGCCCTTCATCGGGATGGTGTGGAAGATCCATTTGCGCCGGCCCGTCTTCACATCAAAGCCGCGCACGTAACCCTTGACGGCGGCAGTGGGGGCTGAACCCACCACCACCGTGTTGCGCACCACGAATGGCGGGGCATGCAGGCCGATCACACCCTTGTTGGGATCCATCTGCTGGTCGTCATTCTCGCGCAGGTCGATGGAGCCGCCGACACCGAAATTGGAATCCGGGATGCCGGTCTTGGCATCAAGCGAGAACATGGTGTAACCGCGGGTGACATAGATCACCCGCTCCTGGGACCCATCGGTCCAGTAACCTACGCCAAGCCCCGGGCCGCCGCGGGAGCCGATACGCTCACCTTCGTCATGGGTGTGTACCCACAGCAGCTCGCCGGTGCCCGCATCCAGGCACACCACATCACGGCGGAAGCCGGCGGTGACATAGATGCGTCCATTCGCGACCAGCGGGGTGGACTGATAATCGGCATCCAGGCGCGGACCCAGGGCGTTGGTGGAGAATTTCCAGGCCAGTTCCAACTTGTCGAAGTTGGCGGCGTTGATCTGGTCCAGCGGGGAATAACGAGTGCTGGAAAGATCGTTGGCGTAATGCAGCCAGTTGGTCTCACGTGGGCCCGTCTGGGCGCCGGCAGGGCTTACCCCCAACAATGCGAAAGAGGCCGTGGTGGTTAAAAAGTCTCTGCGGTCCATCATGAAAATCCTCTAGCGCGCTTCTTGGCCTACCAGTTTGTGAAAGACCCGTCGGGCCGGTGATTGAGCAGCATGCCGGCGCGGTAGGTGGCGTATTCGCCGATCTTGGTCAGCTTGCTCACATCGACCTCGACTCCCAGGCCCGGCCGCTGATTGGGCCACAGTTTGCCGTTCTTGAAATCGTAGACCTTGGACAGGTAGGGCCATGTGCGCGAGCCGTCTCCCAGCATTTCCATCAGTGCCGGCACCGAGGTGGCAGTCAGGCAATTGACCAAAGCTGCCTCGGCGATCGGACCGGTAAAATGCGGGATCATCCCGACATAATGAGTCTCGGCCATCGCGACGATCTTCATGAATTCACTAATGCCGCCGACATTGGGCAGGGTAACGCGCGCATAATCTATCAACTGCCGCTCGATCAGCGTGTTCACGTCCCATTTGTAGCCGAACTGCTCGCCCACCGCGATCGGCACCTTGGTGCGCTGGCGCATGACGGCATAGGCATCGACATTCTCGCTGCGGATCAGATCCTCGCAGAAATAGGGGGCAAGCTGCGCCTCCTCGATCATCTGGCACAGCCGCATGGCATCGGGCGGATCCAGCTCGGTGTGGAAATCCAGCGCCCAACCGCCATCGCCGGCCGCCTTCTGCATCGCGGCACAGTCCTCGAACATCCGCCGCACCAGCGCGAAACGGTCCACCTCGCGCCCACCGCCGATATCGGCGGCGCTGCGATAAACGCGAAAGCCCGCATCGCGGCAGGCGCGCGCCGTATCAGCGATGCTGGCATTGGGAGAAGGACGTGGATAGGCCGTCGCGTAGAGTTCGACATAGTCGCGGGACTTGCCGCCAAGCAACTGCCACACCGGCCAGCCCGCCGCCTTGCCCTTGAGGTCCCACAGCGCCAGGTCCAGCGCTCCCAGGGAATGAATTTTCTCGCGCCCCGCCGGATAAAAATAGCCGCGCATCATACGCTGCCACATATTGTCGATGCGCAGCGCGTCCTGCCCGATCAGCATGGCGGCACATTCTTCCATGGTGCGGGGCTCGCCGCCTTCGCCGATTCCTTTCAGGCCACTCTCGGTCTCAATGACCACCACATTGGTGGACTGGTTGACCATGGGTTGGCCCTGCCGGCCCTGGGCATCGCCGGGGCTGGAATAGTAACGGATCACCTTGATCTTGTCGGCGGCCAGGCCCAGCGCGACGGCCGAAGGTGGCATCCACAGCGTGGCGCCAATTGCTCCTCCCATCTGCGCAAGCATGTTGCGGCGATTCCTGCGTGTCATGAAAACCCTCTGGAAATCGGACTGGCCAAACGCCGCCGGCTATTTCGCGCCATTGCGCAATTTGGCTGCGGTGGCGCATTCCTCCATCACCGTGAAGTAGTCCTGCACGCTTTGTGGCGTAGCGATAAAGGGATTGCTTTCCCCCACTTCCCGCTTCACCCCTACCAGCCGCGCCTTGGTATAAGCATTGTCATATTCGCTGTGGTTGGAAAGGATCACCGAGGCGCCGGCGGCGGATGCCGCCTGGGCAATGCGCTTTTGGGAATCGATATATTCGTCCCAGCGCTTGCCGTCAGCGCCAAACGCGCCGGTCAGCGTGCCGCCGGAATAGGCGACCATCACCGTCTTGCCCTTGTCCTTGACCGGGAAGACATAAGAGAGCGTGCCGGGTGAATGACCGGGTGTAAAGATGATATCCACCGTTGTGTCGCCCAAGGTCACCTTGGTGCCTTCAGGCCCCACCGCAATGTCACCGGGTCCACGCTTTGGCACCCCCCCCGCCACGTCTGGCGCGCGTTGCAATGTAACGTCCCAGTCGGGGCCACCCATCACCACCTTGGCGCCGAACTTGCTCTGCAAGGTAGCGACGCCCTGGTCATGATCGCCATGGGCGTGGCTGAGAATCACATACTTGATGTCCCTGGCATCGAGTTTCAGCTTTGCCAACCCATCCAGGATTTCCGGCTGCGTCGCCCAGGCGAAGTTGGTGTCGATGATGATAAGGCCGGCGCTGGTCTTCAGCGCCCAGGACGAATGCTGGCGCGTGCCCAGCCAGTAGAGATTGTCGAACACCTGGTAGGGCGAGGCATACCAGATACCCCGGTCCGGCGCGGGCCGCGGCGTCAGCAGCGCTGCCGCGCCGCGCGGGCCGCCGGGCAGCGGCGTGGGAAAACACAGGTTGACGAAAGTGGCGCGGTAATCCAGCCCCGCAGCAGTCTTGGCCGCCGTGATATGGGCGTCTATCTCGCCAGCGGAGTTTTGCGCCACGGCCACCGGCATGCCGATGGCGGTCGCGAGCAAGAGGGTG
>CANBZE010000003.1 GCA_947373775.1 Alphaproteobacteria bacterium | reverse complement strand
GGTTCACGGTAACCATCTGATTTTACAGACGAAGAGCGTGGTTTTGGGCAGGATTCTTGCCCAAAACCGCGCCTTCGGGCTGGCTGTCATCATCATTTCGTAAGGAATAGACGCTTAACCATAGGGTCGCGCCCCATGGGGGCACAACCATGGGTTATATTCATGCGCGTACTCGCCATAAATACAACCGGAAGTTTTAAATACAGCCACCGCGCGTTGACAGCGGGGTTTTCCTTCGACCAGTGTCCCGCCCCGTTTGCCGGCCCCCACCGGCTCCAAAACTTGCGAAATGCGGCGAAGACCCCAGATAAGCCCCTCTTTCACCCCTGACAGGTTCTTTTTCCTAGATGAATGTCCTGATCGTCGAGTCCCCCGGCAAGGTCAAAGCCATCAACAAGTATCTGGGCAGCAATTATAAAGTGCTGGCCAGCTTCGGGCATATCCGCGACCTCCCCTCCAAGGACGGATCGGTCAAGCCGGACGACGATTTCTCCATGGTCTGGGACGTGGACGCCCGGGCCGCCTCCAAGATCAAGGACATCGCCGCCGCCGTGAAAGGCGCCGACAAGCTGATCCTGGCCACCGACCCCGACCGCGAGGGCGAGGCCATCAGCTGGCACATCCTGGAAGTGCTGCGCAGCAAGAACCTGATCAAGGACATGCCGGTCGAGCGGGTGGCGTTCAACGCCATCACCAAGACCGCGGTGCTGGAAGCCATCCAGCATCCGCGCCAGATCAACCAGGAACTGGTGGACGCCTATCTCGCCCGCCGAGCCCTCGACTATCTCGTCGGCTTCACGCTTTCGCCCGTGCTGTGGCGCAAGCTGCCGGGCGCGCGCTCGGCCGGCCGGGTCCAGTCCGTCGCCCTGCGCCTGATCGTGGAGCGCGAACAGGAAGTCGAAGCCTTCAAGCCCCAGGAATATTGGAGTATCGACACCGATCTGGTCGCCCCCGGCGGCAACTTCGCCGCCCGCCTGATCCAGCTGGACGGCAAGAAGATCGAGAAAATGTCGCTGACCAACGAAGCGGATGCGACCCGCGCCGTGACCGCGATCAACGCGCAGTCTTTCTCGGTCGGCAGCGTCGAGGCCAAGCCGGTCAAGCGCAATCCTTCACCGCCCTTCAAGACTTCGACCCTGCAGCAGGAAGCCAGCCGCAAGCTGGGCTTCAATGCCAAGCGCACCATGCAGATCGCGCAAGGCCTATACGAAGGCGTGGAAATCGGCGGCGATACCACCGGCCTGATCACCTATATGCGTACCGACGGCATCACCATGGTGGGCGAGGCGATCAACGAATGCCGCGAGGTCATCAGCAAGAAGTATGGCGCCCGCTATGTCCCCGGCTCCATCCGCGCCTATACTAACAACAACGCCAATGCCCAGGAAGCCCATGAAGCGGTGCGTCCCACCAGCTTCTCACGCACGCCGGAAGAAGTGGCGCGTTACCTCGATGCCGATTCCGCAAAGCTGTATGAGCTGGTCTGGAAGCGCGCCGTCGCCAGCCAGATGGAAAGCGCCGAACAGGAACGCACCACCGTGGATGTGCTGTCGGCCGACGGCAAGATCACTCTGCGCGCCACCGGCACCGTCACGTTATTCGACGGCTTCCTGACCTTGTACCTCGAAGGCCAGGATGACGACACTGACGAAGACGGCTCCAAGCTGCCCAAGGTCGCGGCCGGCGACAAGACCAAGGTCGAAACCGTCACCCCGGCGCAGCACTTTACCGAGCCGCCGCCGCGCTATTCCGAAGCCAGCCTGGTCAAGAAGCTGGAAGAGCTGGGCATCGGCCGCCCTTCCACCTATGCCTCGATCATCTCGACCTTGCGCGACCGCGCTTATGTGAAGATGGACCGCCAGCGCTTCCTGCCCGAAGACAAGGGCCGGCTGGTCACCACCTTCCTGAACAGCTTCTTCAAGCGCTATGTCGCCTATGACTTCACCGCCGACCTGGAAGAGAAGCTGGATGCGGTTTCGGACGGCAAGCTGGACTGGAAACAATTGTTGCGCGATTTCTGGACCGAATTCTCCGCCACGGTGGGCGAGACCAAGAATTTGCGCATCACCCATGTCATCGACGAGCTGGAAAAGGTGCTGGAGCCGCACATCTTCCCGCCGGGCGCCGACGGGGTAGACCCGCGCAAGTGCCCGTCCTGCGAAGGCGGCCGCCTGAACCTGAAACTGGGCAAGTTCGGCGCCTTCATCGGCTGCACCAACTATCCGGAATGCCGCTTCACCAAGCAGCTGGGCGCCAGCGAAGGCGATGCCGGGCCGCAGGATATCGGCGAAGATCCCGCAACCGGCGAGAAGATCACCCTGCGCACCGGGCGCTATGGACCCTACGTCCAACGCGGCGAAGGCGAAAAGCCCAAACGCAGCGGCCTGCCCCAGGGCACTGACAAAGCTGACGTGGACCTGGAAATGGCGCTGAAGCTGCTGGCGCTGCCGCGCGAAGTGGGCCTGCATCCCGAAGACGGCAAGAAGATCAGCGCCAACTTCGGCCGCTTCGGGCCCTATGTCGCCCATGACGGCATCTATGCCTCGCTGCCCTCGCCCGAAGACGTGTTCGAGATCGGCCTGAACCATGCCGTGACCTTGCTGGCCGAGAAAAAGGCCAAGGGTCCGGGCCGCCGCGGCGCGCAGACGCTCAAGGATCTGGGCGCGGCGCCGGACGGCAAACCGATCAAGGTGCTGAAGGGCAAGTTCGGTCCCTATGTCAGCGACGGCGAAACCAACGCCACCCTGCATGAAGGCATGGAGCCGGACAGCGTCACCATGGAACAGGCGCTGGCGCTGATTGCCGAGCGTGCGGCCAAGGGCGGCAAGAAAAAGAAGAAGCCTGCCAAGGCGGCGAAAGTCGCGAAAGCGCCGAAAGCCAAAGTCGAAAAAACCAACGGCGCGGACAAGAAGTCCGCCGCCAAGAAAACAACCACCAAGAAGAAAGCTGCCAAGCCCCCGGCTAAAACCGCGGCAAAGCCGAAGGCAAAAACGCCCGAGCTGGCAGGCGAATAGGAACATTGAACAAGAATAAGTCTCCCAAGAACACGCAAGCCCTCGACAAGGCGCGCGTGCTCGAACTGCTGGCCACGGGCGCGAACAAGCGCGATTTGGCCAGGAAGCTGGGCCTCAAAGGCTCGGACCGCATCGTCCTCAAGCGCATCTTGAAAGAGCTGCAAGCCGACGGCGCCATCGAAGGCAGCCCCAAGCGCGGCTTCACCAAGCATGGCGAATTGCCGGAAGTGGGCATCGTCGAAGTCACCGGCACCGATGACGATGGCGAAACCCTGGCCAAACCGCTGGCCTGGGAATGCAACGAGGCCCCGCCCGCCATCTATCTCATCCCGCCCAAGGATGGGGCTGCGCCCAAACTGGGCGACCGGATGCTGGCGCGGCTGGAAAAACGCGGCGAGGCCTACGAGGCTCGCGTCATCCGCCGGCTGGACCGCGAAACCTCCACCCGGGTGATCGGCGTGCTGCGCGATGCGCCCGCCACCGGTTGGCGGCTGGTGCCCATCAACAAGAAGGAGCGCACCGAATATGCGCTGGACAAGGCCGATCTTGGCGGTGCCAAGCACAATGAACTGGTCGCGGCCGAACCGCGCAGCGGCCGCATCGCCGGCTTTTCCCGCGTCAAGGTTGTCGAGCGAATCGGCACCATGGATTCGCCCAAGACCATCAGCCTGATCGCCATTCACGATCACGGCATCCCCACGGAATTTCCCACGGCGGTGATCGAGGAAGCCAAGGCGGCCCAGCCCATCACGCCCAAGGGACGCACCGACCTGCGCGCCGTCCCGCTGATAACCATCGATCCGCCCGACGCCCGCGACCATGACGATGCGGTGTGGGCCGGCGCCGATGAAGATCCCGCCAATTCCGGCGGCCATGTCATTCTGGTCGCCATCGCCGACGTCGCCCATTACGTCACCCCCGGCTCGGTGCTGGACAAGGAAGCGCTCAAGCGTGGCAACAGCGCCTATTTCCCCGACCGGGTGGTGCCGATGCTGCCCGAAGAACTTTCGGCGGACCTGTGTTCGCTGCGCGAAGGCGTGGACCGCCCCTGTTTGGTGGCGCGCATGGTGTTCGATCGTTCCGGCCACAAGAAAAGCCACACCTTCCTGCGCGCCGTGATGCGCTCGGCCGCAAAACTGACCTATGCCCAGGCGCAGGCCGCGTTCGACGGCAATCCCCATGCCGGCATGGAGAGCATCGTCAAGAAGACGCTTGCCGATGTGTGGGAGGCCTATCAGTCGCTTTGTGTCGCCCGCGGCAAACGCGATCCCTTGAACCTGGACCTGCCGGAACGCCGGGTCATCCTGGGCGAGGACGGCAAGGTCGCCTCCATCGCCTATCGCGACCGGCTGGAATCCATGAAGCTGATCGAAGAGTTCATGGTGCTGGCCAATGTCGCGGCCGCCGAGGCGCTGGAAAAGGCGCGCACGCCGCTGATCTACCGCGTGCACGACACACCGTCGAAGGAAAAGCTGTTCGCCTTCTCCGACTTCCTGCGCACCCTCAACATCACCTTCGCCAAGGGCCAGGTGGTGCAGCCCGGTGTGTTCAACCGCATCCTGGCCGGCGCCAAGGGCACGCCGAACGAAGCGGTGATGAACGATGTGGTGCTGCGTTCCCAGGCGCAGGCGATCTACGATCCGGCCAATATCGGCCACTTCGGCCTGAACCTGGCCAAGTATGCCCACTTCACCTCACCCATCCGCCGTTATGCCGACCTGATCGTGCACCGCGCCCTGATCCGGGCGTTCGATCTGGGCGAAGGCGGGCTGACGGACCGCGAAATGGCAGCATTGGGCGGCGTCGCCGAGCACATCACCATGACCGAGCGCCGCGCCATGGCGGCGGAACGCGATTCCACCGACCGCTATGTCGCCGCCTTCATGGAAGACCGTATCGGTCAGAGCTTCGATGCTCGCGTCACCGGCGTCACCCGCTTCGGGCTTTTTGTTCGCCTGGCGGAGTCGGGCGCGGAAGGCTTGATCCCCATCCGCAGCCTGGGCGCCGACTATTTCAACCATGACGAAAAGCGCCAGGCGCTGATCGGCCAGCGCACCCGCGTCACCTATGGCATGGGCGATGCGCTGGCGGTGAAGCTGCAGGAAGCCGCCCCCCTGACCGGAGGCCTGCGGTTTTCGCTGGTGGGTTCGGAGGACGAGTCTCCCCGCGCGGGCGGAAAACCCCGTCATGCGGGAGGGGCCGGCAAGCCCTCCAAGCGGCCCGGAAAGGACCGTTTTCGGGGCAAAAAGCGCTGATTTCCGCCCTTTTGGGACAGTTGAGGGGCCGTCCTAGGCCCCGAAACTTGACAGCACGGGGGCTTATCCCCCATTACCCGCGCCTCTCGACACGTACCTTCCGGAGTTTGTCATGGCGAAGCCCACCACCGCGAAAATCCGCCTCAACAGCGACAGCGACAGCGGCTTTTTCTATGTCACCAAGAAGAACACCCGCACCATGACCGAGAAGTTCTCGATCAAGAAGTACGACCCGGTGCTGCGCAAGCATGTCACCTTCAAGGAAGGCAAGATCAAGTAGGCATTCGCTTATTTGGGCTGTAGCCTCCCGCGCGCATGCAGCGCGCTCTTGATCGCCTCTCCAACGAAACCTTCGACGTCCTGATCATCGGCGGCGGCGCCACCGGCTGTTTCACCGCGCGCGATTGTGCGATGCGCGGCCTGAAAGTGGCGCTGATCGAGGCGCGGGACTTTGCCTCCGCCACCAGCGCCCACAATTCCAAGCTGGCGCATGGCGGGCTTCGTTATCTGCGCAATTTCGAGATCAGCCTGGTGCGCGAATCCTTGCGCGAGCGCCGCAACCTGATGCGCATGGCGCCGCATCTGGTGCGGCCGCTGCCCTTCCTGTTGCCGCTGTATGGTGCGGGTCTGGTCGAACGCTTCAAGCTGAAGGCGGGGCTCAGTCTCTATGATTTGCTGTCCTTTGACCGCAACCGGCTGGAAGACCCCAAACAGCGCCTGCCCGGCCATCGCTGGCTCAACAAGAAAACGGCACTGGCGCGCGAACCGGTGCTGGAAGGCGATGGCTTCGAAGGCGCCTTCGAATATCACGACGCCCAGATGTACAGCCCCGAACGCATTGCGCTGGAAAACCTGATCGATGCCGACGCCCATGGCGCGGCCATCGCCAATTATGTTTCGGCCGACCGCCTCATCTTGCGGGGCGGCAAGGTCGAAGGCTGCAGCGTGCACGAAACCATGGCCGGCACCTGTTTCGACATTCGCGCAAAGACCGTGCTGGTCGCGGCCGGGCCCTGGGCCGACCTGTTCCTGGAACAGGCGACTGGCGAGGCCGCCGCGCACAAGCTGATCCGCTCCAAGGGCATCCATGTGATGGTGCCGCAGATCAGCAAAACCGCGCTGACCATCGAGGCCGGCAGCGGGCATCTGTTCGCCCTGCCCTGGCGCGACCATACGCTTTTGGCCACCACCGACACGCCTTTCACCGGCGACCCCGCCACCGTCGCGGTCAGCGATGACGACATCGAAGGCTTCCTCGCCACTTTCCGCAAATACCTGCCTGCCGCGCCGCTGGCGACGGAGAATGTCGAATTCTTCTATGCGGGATTGCGGCCGCTTGTCAGCGACGGCTCCAAGGACAGCTACAATGTCAGCCGCCGCTCCGAACTGGTGGATCACGGCAAGGAAGGTACGCTGGATGGCGTGTTCTCGGCGCTGGGCGGCAAATGGACCACCTCGCGCGAACTGGCAGAGATCATTACCGATGCGCTGGCTGCCAAGCTGGGGCAGAAGACCGCGCGCTGCGTCACTGCTACCACGCCGCTTCCCGGCGGACGCTTTGATCGGTTCGAGGAGATGGTGAAGGGCTTCCAGAAAACCTGGCCCGGCATTTCCACCTTGCGGCACATGGCGCACATGCTGGGTGCGCGTCTGCCTGAAGCCCTGAAGGGCGCGCGGCTGACCGACCTGGTCAAGCTGGGACGCGGCGGCGACACCCCGGCGCAAATCAGCTTCGCCTTGCGCGAGGAAATGGCGCTGACCCTGGAAGACATGGTGATGCGGCGCACCGGCATCGGCCAGTTCGGCCCGCCCAGCCGCGCGGTGACCGAAAAGGTCGCCGCCCAGATGGCGGCCACTCTGGGCTGGGATGCCGCCAAGACGGCGCGCGAGATTGACAGCCTGGCACCGCTGTACAGGACGCAGCCATGACCGCCTTCGTCGTCTTCAACCCCAACTCCGCCGGCGGACGCACCGGGCGCGACTGGCAACAAATCGAGGAAGCGCTCGAGCGCATCTTTCCCCTGATGTCTTTCTTTGTCACCACCGGCGCAGGCCAGGCCGCCCATATGGTGCGCGACGCTCTGCGCGACGGGCATATGGAAGTCATCGCGGTGGGCGGCGACGGCACCATCAACGAAGCGTTGAACGGGTTCTTCGAACGCGGCGCGGCCGTCGTGCCCGACGCGACCTTCAGCTTTGTGCACAACGGCCATGACAGTACGCTTTGCCGGCGCTTCGGCGTTGCGCCGGGCTGGGAAGCCGGTGTTGCGCACCTGGCCCGCGCCCGCATCCACAAGACGGCGCTGGGCAAGGTCGCCTGCATCAGCGGCAATGGCGAACCGGTGACGCGCTATTTTCTGGGCGGCGCCAGCTTTGGGCTTACCGCCAGCACCGCCCGCGCCCTGGGCCGCGCCCGCATCGCCCGGCTGTTCGGTCACGGCTTTGCCAACGGACTGCACCGATTCCTGGCGCGGCTGGCCTGGCGCCCAACCCGGGTGCGGTTGATGGCGAGTGGTTATGACGAGATCGCGGGCATTTCCAGTGTCAACCTGGCGCCCCAAGCGGATGCGTTCGCCATGACGGTGCTGGACGGACGGGGCCGCGCCGATGATGCCCGGGCCTTGCGCATCGCGCGACTGACCGCCGCTCCCACCCTGGACACGGCGGGTTCGGTGGATGTGGAAACCGATGGGGAAAGCGCCGGTATCCTGCCCGCAACCTTTGAAATCTGCTCAGCAGCTGTGAATTTGCGTATCTAGGCGCGCCGTCCCAGCCCGCTTTTGCGCTAGGCTGCCTGTCATGAATCAATGGATTCGCTGGGATGCAGACGCGGGGGCGGCCGAGCCGTCCTGGCGCTGGCTGGCGGATGCGCTGGCCATGCCTGCGCTGCTGCTGACGCCGCCGCGCGCCCGCGCCGACATCACCCTGCCCGCCAGCCGCCTGAGCGAAACCTCCCGCGAAAAATTCGCAGGCTTGCTGGGCGAACAAGGCGTGCGCGAAGACAAGGACACGCGCCTGGCTCACGCCGCGCGCGGCACCGCCGCCGACCGCTTGCAGCTACGCGCGGGGCTTGTGTCCCACATCCCGGACGCAGTGCTGGTGCCGCGGGACTGCGATGATGTGCTTGCCATCCTGCGTATCTGTGCCGAGGACGGGATCGCGGTGACAGCCTCCAGCGACAAACTGCATGTGGCGATCAATCTGGCCCGCATGGACCGGCTGCTGTCGGTGGATTTCATGTCGGGACTGGCCGAAGTCGAAGCTGGGATCAGCAGCATAGAACTTGCGCGGCAGCTGGCGGCCCGGGGACTGATGCTCACGGCCGACAGTTTCGCCACCTTGGGCGGTCATATCGTCCAACAGGACGCGCCCTGGCTGCACGACATGAAAGTGGCGACACCGCGCGGATTGATCCCGACGCCGCGCAAGCTGCCGGGCATCATCACCTCGGCCACGCTACGGGTACGCGCCTTGCCCACCGCGAGTGAACAGCGCCATTACCTGTTTCCCGATTTCGCCGCTGGGCTCGCAGCCCTGCATGAAGCCGAACGCCTGGGGCTTGCGCTTCGCGATGCGCAATTGTCGGACGCGGCCCAGACCCGTTTCACGGCACGGATGGCGGGTGTGCGCCAAAACCTGTGGCAGAGGCAGGAAGACATCTACCGCCAGGTGCGCCACCTGGATGATCAGGCCTGCGCGCTGGCCGTCACCTTCACCGGCAGCGATATCGCCGTCCATCGCAAACGCTTCGATGCCCTGGCCGCGAAGCTGGGCGCGCTGGTTCGGGTGCTGCCGCAGCCGGGTGATGACAGCGACGCGCTGATGGACCGCGGCGTTACGGTGGACAGCATCCAGGCATTCGCCACCTGGTCGAAATTGCCCGTGCTCTACAGCACCGCGCGCGCCGCACTGGACCAGGCGATGCGCCAGCAATCGCCCCGCACCGGTTCACATGGATTGGTGCTGGCGCAGGTCAGCGGCATTTCTCCCGACGGCGCGCAGCTGCGCCTGACCATGATCTTTCCGCGCGTGCTGGGTGACGGCGTCGCCCAGGCGCAGGCCGTCCGGGATGTGGCGGAAAAGGCTTTTGCCGGACCCGAGCCCGCCTTGCTGGACACACAGCTGCAGCAGGCGATCCGGCAGGTGCTGGATCCCAAGGGAATCCTGGCCTAAGCGGCGGCCAGCGCCTCTTTCACCGCTTTGGCCGCTTTGGCCACCGCGTCATGTGCCTGCGGCAACACCGTCTGCAGATAAATGAAGCAATGCACCATGTCGGCATAGTCGGCGATGGTCACCTTCACCCCGGCGGCGCGCAGCTTTTCGGCATAGGCCAGACCCTCGTCATGCAGCGGATCATAGCCGCCCAGCATCACAAAGGCGGGCGGCAAGCCGGCAAAGTCCTTGGCGCGCAACGGCGATATCCTGGGCGAAGCGGTGTCAGCCTCCGGCGTCAGATACAGCGAGTTAAAATATTCGATGGCGCGGCGTTCCAGGAAATAGCCCACCGCGAATTCATTGAGCGAAGCGGTCTCCCCGCCCATCTGGGTATTGGGAAACAGCAGCAGCTGATACGCAATCTTGATGCCGCCCTTTTCCCGCGCCAGTTGGGTGACGATGGCGGCCAGCATGCCGCCGGCGCTGTCGCCGCCCACCGCGATGCGCCCCGCATCCACGCCGATCTCGGCGGCGTTCTTCTCGATCCATTGGACGGCGGCCCAGGCATCGTCCACCGCCGCAGGGTATGGGTGCTCCGGGGCCAGGCGGTAATCCACCGCGATTACCTTGAAGCCGCCTTCGGCCGCCAGCAGCCGGCAGAGGCCATCGTGACTCTCCAGGTTGCCGGCGACGAAACCGCCGCCATGGAAATAGATCAAGGTCGGCTGCGGTCCCGCCGCCGCCACCGGCGCGTAGGAACGGGCGCGGATTTCGCCGCCCGGTCCCGGGATGGTGAAATTCTCGATCTTGCCCACCGCCACATCCCTGGGGCTGGTGAGCTGCATCATGCCGGCGAAGGATTGGCGGGCGATCGCGGGCGGCACGTCCCAGGCCTTGGGGCGCGGGAACGCCGCGGCCTTGTCCAGGAAGGCTTTCACCAATGGATCGAGCGGCATGAAGTTCCCGTGCAAAGCGCGCAGGGATGCTAACGCATTTGCCGGAACTAGTGGATGGAGATGCGGGCGTCGGGGTCGATGCGGCCGGAATGGATGTCGCCCAGCAGGACCAGCATCAGGAACCAGAACTGGGCCCGGTCGTGGCGGCCTTCCGCTTCCAGGGTCATCACCGCGCGGCTGGCATAATCGGACGCCGCTTTGCCGTGTTCCTCGGCCAGGTCGCCCGCCAGTCGGTAAAGATCACCGGTCGTCATCGTCATGCGCAAAAGCATGACAGACCGATATGAACGGGGTCTTAACCGAATATTCATATAGCAATTTCAATGGTTTGCCGAAGAATTACACGCCGCCCGCGTGATTTGCTATATACCCCGCCCCAGATACGTGGATTTCCATCGTGCGCGGCAAAAGCATTCTTCTGATCGTCGGCGGCGGCATCGCTGCCTACAAAAGCCTGGAGCTGGTGCGCGCCTTGGCGGCGCGCGGCGTGAAGGCCCGCGCCATCCTGACCACGGACGGCGCAGAGTTTGTCACGCCCCTGTCACTGTCGGCGCTGACCGGCGACAAAATCTATTCCGATCTGTTCAGCCTGACCGACGAAGCCGAGATGGGCCACATCCAGCTGTCGCGCAGTGCCGACCTGGTGGTGGTGGCGCCGGCCACCGCCGACCTGATGGCCAAGATGGCCAACGGTCTGGCAAACGATCTCGCCTCCACCACCCTGCTGGCCACCGACAAGAAAGTTCTGATGGCGCCCGCCATGAATGTGCGGATGTGGGAGAGCGCAGCTGTGAAGCGCAACCGCGCGACGCTGGAAAAAGACGGCGTGCTTTTTGTCGGACCCAATGACGGCGAAATGGCTTGCTGCGAATTCGGACCCGGCCGCATGGCGGAGCCGACAGAGATCGTCGCCGCCATTGAGCGCGCGCTTTCCGTTTCCGGCCCCCTCGCCGGTCTTACGGCGCTGGTCACGGCCGGCCCCACGCGCGAGCCGGTGGACCCGGTGCGCTTCCTCGCCAACCATTCCAGCGGCAAGCAGGGCTATGCCATCGCCGAAGCATTGATGCGCGCGGGCGCCGCGACCACCCTGATCTCCGGTCCCGTTTCCATCGCGCCGCCCGAAGGCGTCAAGCTGCGGCGCGTCACCACCGCGCGCGAGATGCTGGCGGCCTGCGAAGCCGCCCTGCCCGCCGACGTGCTGGTGATGGCGGCGGCAGTGTCCGACTGGCGGCCCGACATCATCGCCAATTCCAAGATCAAGAAATCGGTGGACCGTGTGGTGCCGTTGATCAAGCTGGTGGAAAACCCGGACATTCTGGCCGCCATCGCAGCTGGACCCAAACGCCCACGCCTGGTGATCGGCTTTGCCGCCGAGACTGACGATGTCGTGACCAACGCGGTGGCCAAGCGCGGCCGCAAGGGTGCCGACTGGATCATCGCCAATGACGTCTCGGGCGATGTGATGGGCGGCGACCGCAACCGCATCCACCTGATCAGCGAGGCCGGCACCGAAGACTGGCCCGAAATGTCAAAAAGCGAGGTGGGCACACAGTTGGCGGCCCGCATCGCGCAAAAGCTCAAGGGCGCGGCGTAATGAAAGTTGGAATCCAGAAGCTGCCGCATGCGCGGGATTTGCCCCTGCCCCATTACGCCACCCAAGGCTCGGCGGGCCTCGACCTTTTGGCGGCGATCGATGCCGACATTGAACTGAAGCCCGGCGCCCGCATGGCGGTGGCCACCGGCATCGCCATCGAATTGCCGCTGGGGGTGGAGGCGCAGGTGCGGCCGCGCTCCGGCCTGGCACTGAACCACGGCATCACGTGTTTGAACTCGCCGGGCACCATCGACAGCGACTATCGCGGCGAGATCAAGGCCATCCTGATCAACCACAGCGATGCTGTGTTCAAGATTTCGCGCGGCATGAAGATCGCCCAGATGGTGATCGCCCGCCACGAACAGGCCGAATTGGTCGAAGTGGACGCTTTGTCCGACAGCGCCCGCGGCGCCGGCGGTTTCGGCAGCACTGGCATGACGGTCAAGAGCTGATGCTGAAGCTGTCGCGCAAAACCTTGCTGGCGCTGGAAGCGGTAATCGACATCGCCTTCAATGCGCGGCCCGAGCCGGTGCAGGCCAAGGAAATCACCGCCCGCCAAGGCGTACCGCAGCGTTACCTGGAACAGGTGATGCAGCAACTGGTGCGCGCCGGCATCCTCAAGGGCGTGCGCGGCCCGCGCGGCGGCTACCGGCTGGCGCGGGAACGCCGCCGCATTTCGGTGGGCGATGTGGTGCGGGTGGCTGAAAGCATCGAGGATGACGAGGAAAAGCACACGCCCCGCTCGGACCTGGGGCAACGGATCGTCGCGCCCTTCGTTGCCACCCTGCAGGACGAATTGATGGTGCGGCTGGATTCGGTGTCCATCGAGGACTTGTGCCAGCGCGCCCGTCATGCAGGCGTCGAAGCCGGGGTAGAGACTAGCGCCGACTTTATTATTTAGGAGCGTCGACGAGGCCCATAGCGACAGCGTATGGGCGAGCGACCAAACTTTAAGGAGAGCTTATACATGGAACAAGGCAAGCCCGGCCGCGGCCGCATCTATGACTGCATCACCGAGACCATCGGCGACACGCCGCTGGTGCGCCTGAAGCGCATGCCCCAGGCCGCCGGCGCCAAGGCTGACGTCCTGCTGAAGCTGGAATTCTTCAACCCCCTGTCCTCGGTCAAAGACCGCATCGGCGTCCACATGATCGAGGCGATGGAAAAACAGGGCATCATCATGCCAGGAAAGACCGTGCTGATCGAGCCGACTTCCGGCAATACCGGCATCGCCCTGGCCTTTGTGGCGGCGTCCAAGGGCTACAAGCTGATCCTGGTAATGCCCGAAAGCATGTCGCTGGAACGGCGCAAGATGCTGATGATCCTGGGCGCGCAGATCGAACTGACCGAAGCAGCCAAGGGCATGAAGGGCGCCATCGCCCGCGCCCATGAACTGGTTGCCAGCCATCCCGGCGCCGTGATCCCCCAGCAGTTCGAGAACCCGGCCAACCCGGAAATCCACCGCCAGACCACGGCCGAGGAAATCTGGAACGACACCGACGGCAAGGTGGACATCGTGATTTCGGGCGTGGGCACCGGCGGCACCATCACCGGCGTGGGCCAGGTGCTGAAAGCCAAGAAGCCGTCGGTGAAGATGATCGCGCTGGAGCCGGAAGATTCGCCCGTGCTGTCGGGCGGCGCGCCCGGCCCGCACAAGATCCAGGGCATCGGCGCCGGCTTTGTGCCGGCCATCCTGGACCGCAAGGTGATCGACGAAGTCATCACCATCTCCAACGAGACGGCGCTGGAAACCGCCCGCCGCGCGGCGCGCGAAGAAGGCATTCCGGTGGGCATTTCCTCGGGCGCGGCGATCGCCGCGGCGCTGGAAGTGGGCGCGCGTCCCGAAAATGCCGGCAAGACGATCGTCGCGATCATCCCCAGCTTTGCCGAACGCTACCTGTCGACGGCACTATTCGAGGGGTTATGAGCGGTCGGTCATTCTGTGAAGCAGAATGGCCGACGAAATGGTCCGGTGGACCATTTCGAGCGAATAACGCCGCGAGCTTGGGCGAGCGGCCGGAACTGTAAGCGTTATTTACCGACGCGGATCGCGCCCAAGTCACCCAAGACGCCAAAAGCCTGCAGGAGCCAGATCACCACCGCGATCACGACGACCGCGTTGAGAATGGATTTGATCTTGCCATCCATCGGGATATAGGTGTTGACGAGCCAGAGCAGCACGCCGACGACAATAAGCACGACAACAATGGTCAGAAGCGGCATGAAATACCTCCCGTGAAATCTGCCTGTTAAACCCGCAGTTCCGCAGAAGGTTCCCTAGGCAAGTGCAGCCAGCAGGTCGGGCCTGTCCGTACAAATTGCGTCCAGCTCCATCAGCTGGCGCATATCGGCGAGATCGTTGACCGTCCAGGCCCCCACTTTCAGGCCCCTCGCCTTGGCATAGGCGACAGAGTCGGGTGTCGCGTTCGCAAAGTTGGGAAACCAGCCCTGCCCGCCCGCCGCCGCGATGGAATCAATCACCGGCCGTGCATCACCGGACAACCGGTCGGTGGTGAACCAGCATTCTGCGCTCCGATCGCGCTGGCGGATGCGCGCCAGTGCCCGCCAGTCGAAACCGACAAAGATGGTGCTCGGCAAAAAGTCGGCTGCAGCGATAACGTCATAAACTGCGTCCGCCAACGCTGTGGGATCAGAGCTATCCGCGCTGGTGTCGCATTTCAGCTCCACCATTATCTCGACGCGGGAATATATTTTGAAAATGCAGACGGCCGCTTCGAGCGTGGGAATAGCCTCTCCATCGGCGTCCTCTAAAAGAGAATGCGCGAGCGCGTAGCTGCTTCCAGGGCGTGGCAGGCCGATATTGTACCGGTGCAGCTCTTCGACTGTGAGATCTTTGACGCGAGGGCCCGCATTTTCCAGCCAATCACCGCCGCGCAAGCGCGTGTACCCCGGGTTGAGACGGAAATCGTGATGTATGACCACAACGCCGTCACGTGATAGTTGCACATCCAACTCCACGCCATCGGCACCTTTCCCTAATGCACGCCCAAAGGCGCTCAAGGTGTTTTCGGGACTCAGCTGGGCGCCGCCGCGATGGGCGATGTTCCAAGGTTGCATGGCTTTTTATAGCGCCTGGACGCGCCTTCGTCGCGCGCCCGTGCTATGGGCTCGCGCATGACGGACCATCTTGCAGACCCGGGACCCATGATCCCCGCCGGCCGCCACCACGCCTGGCTGCTGGAGGCGCGTGAGCTGCTGCGTCTGGCGGTTCCCATGGCTGCGACCCAATTGGCCCAAATGATCATTCTGGCCACCGACACCGTGATGCTGGGTCATTTCAGCAAGCGGGCGCTGGCGGCCGCAGCGCTGGGCAACACCATCTATTTCATGTGCTGGCTGCTGGGCAGCGGCCTTCCCATGGCGGTGTCGCCGGTGATCGCGCATGCCCAGGGACATCACGCCGCCAGTGCCAAACCACGCGACCAGCGCGAAGTGCGCATCGCGGTGCGCATGGGCCTGTGGTCGGTGGCGCTGATCTCACTGCCACTGCTTTGCGTTCTGATCTTCACCCGCCCGATCCTGATGCTGCTGGGCCAGGAAGCATCGCTGGCGTCGGATGCCGCCATCTTCATGTCTGGACTGGCATGGGGCCTGCCCTTCGCCATGGCGTTCCAGGTGCTGCGCAGCTTTTCCACCGCGCTCAGCCGCGCCGTGCCGCCGCTGGTGGTGATGGGCGCGGCAGTGCTGTGGAATGCCGGTTTCGACTATGCGCTGATCTTCGGGCATTTCGGCGCGCCGCGCATGGGCCTGTATGGCGCGGGAATCGCCAGCGCCAGTTCCAACATCTTCAGCTTCGTCGCGATGCTGGCGGTATGCCTGGCCGTGCCCGCCCTGAAGCGCTACCGCATCCTGCACCGGGTGTGGCAGTGGCACCGGCAAAGCTTCGCCGAACTGTTCCGGCTGGGCCTGCCCATCGGCATCACCATGGTGTTCGAAGTGGCGCTGTTCAACGGCGCGGCTCTGGCGATGGGCGTCATCGGCCTGTCCTCGCTGGCGGCGCACCAGATCGCCATCACCATCCCTTCTCTCACCTTCATGATTCCGCTGGGCATCGGGCTGGCGGCGACCGTGCGGGTTGGCATGGCGGCGGGCGCCGGCGATGCGGTCGCCGCGCGGCGCGCCGGCTTCACTGCCATCGGGATGGCCGCGATCTTCATGTGCTGCGCCGCGCTGGTGTTGCTCTTGTGGCCGCGCGAGATCGCCAGCCTGTGGCTGCCGGACATTCCGGAGAATGCGGACGTGCTGGCGCTGGCGGTCAGCTTCCTTGCCGTCGCGGCAGCGTTCCAACTGGTGGACGGTATCCAGGTCGCCGCCTCCATGAGCCTGCGCGGTTTGAAAGATGCGAGCGGACCGATGTGGCTGGCGGGCGCATCCTATTGGCTGGCGGGCGCGCCCATGTGCCTGATCCTGGCGTTCCCGCTTGGCCTGAAAGGCTTCGGCATCTGGCTGGGATTGGCGTTTGGGCTTCTGATCGCGGCGGTGACACTCACCACCCGCTTCGCGATCCTGTCAAAGAAACCGCTGTAGCGACAGGATCAACGCCACCACGATTACGCAGGTCAGCACAACCACGGCCATCCTCCAGGGACGGCTTTGGCGTTCCTGCTCGGCGGCGATGGCGCGCGCCGTATCGGGATGTAGGCGCACGCCGCCTTCTGCCACCATCTGAGACAGTTCTTCGGCATTCTTGACCAGCTGCGGCAAGTCCTGGGCCAACTTGCCCAGCGCGCCGAAGGTTTCGCCGGCGCGGGTCAGCGCCGCTTCCGGACCCATATTCTCGCTCACCCAGCGTTCGGCCACCGGCCGCGCCGCGTCCCAGATGTCGAAGTCGGGATCCAGGCCACGGCAGACGCCTTCCACCACCACCATGGTTTTTTGCAGCAGCACCAGCTGCGGCTGGGCCTGCATGTCGAAGCGCCGCGTGGTTTCGAACAACTGCCCCAGCAGGCGCGCGATGGAGACGTCGCGGGCGCTCTTGCCGAAAATCGGCTCGCCCACCGCGCGCATGGCCTGCGCAAATGTCTCGATGGGATGATGCGGCGGTACGAAGGCGAATTCGTAATGCAGCTCCGCGACCTTGCGGTAATCGCGCTGCAGGAAACCGGCAAGCGTTCCAGCCATGAAGCGGCGCATGCCCGCATCCAGCCGGCCCATGATGCCGAAATCCACCGCCGCCAGCCGGCCCTGGGCGTCGATGAACAGGTTGCCCGGATGCATATCGGCATGAAAGAAACCGTCGCGTAGCGCCTGTGTCAGGAAGCTGCGCATCACCAGCACCGCCACCTGTTTGGGATCGCGTCCCGCCGCGGCGATGGCCGCGGTATCGCGCAAGGGAATGCCGTCGATCCATTCGCTGGTCAGAACGCTGGCCGCCGTGCGGGTCCAGTCGATATGGGGCACGCGGAATTCCGCTTCGCCACGCGTGCTTTCGTAAAGCTCGCCCGCTGCCGCCGCTTCCATGCGTAGGTCCAACTCCAGCGCCACCGACGCCGCCAGGGTGGCGACAACGGCGGTGAATCGCAGCCGCCGCGCCTCGGCGGACCAGGCCTCGGCCGTGCGGGCGAAGAAGGCCAAGGCTTCCAGATCGCGCATGAACTGCTCGCGGATGCCGGGGCGCAATATCTTCACCGCCACCCGCACCGGCGGGGTGTCGCTGGTCTGGGCCCGGTGCACCTGGGCGATGGAGGCGGCCGCCATTGCGGCCCCAAAGCTGGAGAACAGCGCCTCAACCGGCTTGCCGAAGGCGCGGGTGATCTCGGCGCGCGCGGCACTTTCCGAGAAAGGCGGCAAGCGATCCTGCAGATGTTCCAGCGCCGCCGCCATTTGCGGGCCGACAATGTCGGGCCGGGTCGCCAGCATCTGGCCCAGCTTGATGTAAGCGGGCCCCAGCTTTTCCAGCGCCACACTCAGTCTGGCGCCCGCGTCCGCGCGCCCCGCGCGAAAGGCCCGCGCCGGTCCGGCCAGCAACCAGCCGGCATGCAACAGGCGCAAGAAACTGGAAACGGCGCTCATCAGAGGCGCCAGGCCGAATGCATGGCGGCGATGCCGCCGGACAGATTTCGCACTTTCACCTGCTCCAGTCCCGCATCGCCGATCATCTGCGCGAACTTGGCCTGGGGCGGGAAGCGGCGGATGCTTTCAGCCAGATAGCGATAGGACTCTTCATCCTTGGCCACCAGGCTGCCGATCTTGGGCATCAGCTTGAAGGAATAGGCATCATACAAGGTGTCGAGCCCCGGTACTTCCACCTTGGAAAACTCCAGGCACAGGAAACGTCCGCCGGGCTTCAAGACGCGCCGCGCTTCCACCAGCGCCTGGTCGATATGGGTGACGTTCCGGATACCGAAGGCGATGGTGTAGGAATCAAAATGCGCGTCGGGGAACGGCAGGCTCTCCGCATTGCCACACACCCATTCGATCGCCCCTTCGCCTTTCTCTTCGGCGCGGCGCACGCCTTCGTCCAGCATCTGCTGGTTGATGTCACAGACGGTGACGGCCGCTTCGCCGCCCCGACTGCGCGCCAGATCGACGATGCGAAAGGCGATGTCGCCGGTGCCGCCCGCCACGTCCAGGCTTTTCCAGCCCGGTTGCGGGTTCAGCCATTCCACCATCGCATCCTTCCAGATGCGGTGAACGCCGGCGCTCATCAGGTCGTTCATCAGGTCATAGCGCGCCGCCACCGACGAGAAGACCTCTTTGACAAGGCCTTCCTTCTGGTCTTCGGGCACCTCGCGGAAACCGAAACTGGCGGTTTTCTCAGTCATGCCGGGAACATAGCCGGGGCGCGGCCTAGTGGCTACCGCTGGCGCCCGCGACCATTTAATACGGTCCCATGCCGGAATTACCCGAAGTCGAGACGGTGCGCCTGGGACTGCTGCCTGTGATGGAAGGCCATGTCCTGACGGATGTAGAGACGCGCCGGGACAATCTGCGCATCCCCTTTCCGCAGGGCTTCGCCGCCAGGATGCGCGGACGAAAGGTCGTCCGCTTGCGGCGGCGGGCCAAGTATCTGCTGGCCGACCTGGACAGCGGCGAGACCCTGGTGATCCATCTGGGCATGTCGGGGCGCATGAGCGTCTATGCGCATGGCAAACAGCGCCGCATCGGCTCTTATGTCTATGACAAGGCGCCGGAGGGCGCAGGCACCGGCAAGCATGACCATGTGGTGTTCGAGACCGATGCGCCCGCCCGCATCGTCTTCAACGATCATCGCCGCTTCGGCTTGATGACGTTGGTCGATACCAAGACCATCGAACAGGACAAGTTGTTCAAAGACATCGGCATCGAGCCACTGTCGGACAAGTTCAACACCGCCTATCTCGCGAAGGTCTTGGACGGCAAGAAGACGCCCATCAAGTCGGCGCTGCTGGACCAGCGGCTGATCGCGGGGCTGGGCAATATCTATGTCTGCGAGGCCCTGTTCCGCAGCAATATCTCGCCCAAGCGCCTGGCGGGCGCAATCAAGAAGGATCGGCTGCCGCCTCTGGTCGCCGCCATCAAGAAAGTGTTGAAGGACGCCATCGCTGCCGGCGGCTCGACCTTGCGCGACCATGCCCAGGCCACCGGCGATCCCGGCAATTTCCAGCACCATTTCCTGGTCTATGGCCGCGAAGGAAAACCGTGCAAACTGGGCTGCAAAGGCACCGTCAAGCGCATCGTGCAGGCGGGCCGCTCCACTTTCTATTGTCCCAAATGCCAGACGTGAGACAAACATGAACATCAAGACGGAAGTGAATGGTTCGGTCGGCATCGTCACCCTGAACCGCCCCGATGCCCTGAATGCGCTGAACACGGCGCTGCTCAACGAATTGGCGGACGCGCTGGAAGCCTGGGATGCGGGCACCGAAGTCCGCTGCATGATCATCACCGGCAGCGAACGCGCCTTTGCCGCCGGCGCCGACATCAAGGAGATGGCGCCCAAAAGCTATTCCGACATGTACCGGGAAAACCTGTTCGGCAACCAGTTCGATCGCATCGCCAGGATCAAGAAGCCCATTATCGCCGCGGTGGCCGGCCACGCCTTGGGCGGCGGCTGCGAGCTGGCGCTGGCCTGCGACTTCATCATCGCCGCCGACACCGCCCGTTTCGGCCAGCCGGAAATCACCCTTGGCATCATGCCGGGCCTGGGCGGCAGCCAGCGCCTGACCCGGATCGTCGGCAAGTCCAAGGCGATGGATCTGTGCCTGACGGGCCGGACCATGGATGCGGCGGAAGCCGAAAGCTGCGGGGTCGCGGCCCGGGTGGTGCCGGCCGACATGCTGCTGGATGAGGCCCTGAAGGCGGCCCAGAAGATCGCCGCCCAGTCCTCGCCCGCCCTCCAGATGGTAAAGGAGGCGGTGAACCGCGCCCAGGAAACCACCCTGGCCGAGGGCCTGCATTTCGAGCGGCGGCTGTTCCACGCCATGTTCGCCACTGCCGACCAGAAGGAAGGCATGGCGGCCTTTTCGGAGAAGCGGAAACCCGGCTTTCAGGACAAGTAGGCCCAAAAGCCGGTTTTCGTTGACCTAAGGGCCATCCGGGGCTATACGCGCCCTCTTTTCGGCAATTCCCAAGGACTTTCCATGCCCAATATCGCCTCCGCCAAGAAGCGCGTCCGCACCACGGCCAAGCGCACCGCCATCAATACGGCGCGCAAAACCCGCGTGCGCGGCTTTATCCGCAAGGTGGAAGAAGCCATCGCCTCGGGCGACAGCAAGGCCGCCCTGGCCGCCCTGAAGGCCGCCGAGCCGGAAATCATGCGCGGCGTGTCCAAAGGGGTGCTCCACAAGAACACCGGCTCGCGCAAGGTTTCGCGCCTGACCAAGCGGGTCTCGAAACTGTCAAAATAACGAACATGCTGGAATCCTTGCGGATTCAAGTGCAGATTAAGGTCCGGAAGCAATTCCGGGCCTTTTTTATTTGTCCGTGTGCTGAGTGTCGTCCAACCGTGGTATTTCGCGGCGCAACACGGACGATTAAGCGCCTAAGTGACTGATTCAAAAAAGCTTGATCGCAAAGCGTCATTTTCCGTATACGTCACAACCATTTAGCGTCATTCACAAAAGCGAAATTTTTTTCGAATCAGGCAATTTGTTCGCAGTTTATTCCCTTGTGAGTCGGTTCAAGCTGAGCGTATCTTAACCAACGGTTGGGGCGGGCACGGGCATGTTGAAGACTTCGATAAGTAAAACTCAAGTATTCAATATGGACTGGAAGATTTTCGGCGCTGACCGAAAACATAGCAGTCCCTAAATCCTTCAATTTTTGACGTTTTGTGCTGGGCGATGACCCCGGCCTCCCTCGAATTGTCTCTCAGGCGCAAGCATGGCTCCTCCCTCCTCTTCCCCATATGCCGGCGATATCAGCGCCACCGAGGCCTGGGCGCGTCTCCAGGCGGACCCCAAGGCCCAACTGGTGGATGTGCGCACCATGGCGGAATGGAACTTTGTCGGCCTGCCTGACCTTTCGGCGCTGGGCCGCCAGGTCCATTGCATCGAATGGCAGAGCTTTCCTTCCGGGGCGCGCAATCCGGGCTTTGTGATCGAGGCCGGCCAGGCGCTGGCTGATCCTGGCGCGCCCGTGATGCTGCTGTGCCGCTCGGGCGCGCGCTCCCGCGCCGCGGCGATCGCCCTCACCGAGGCGGGCTTCGCCCAGGCGTTCAATATCGCGGGCGGGTTTGAAGGCGATGCCGATGATGAAGGCCATCGCGGCAATCACAATGGCTGGAAAGCAGAAAATCTTCCCTGGCGCCAAGGATAGGGCCAGGGCTTTGGAATACCGGACACGAATACGTGCCGGAACGTGAACAACGAAAATGGGTAGTGACATGGTGCAAGCAGGAAAATCGATACCGGACTGGCGCGCGGCATGGGCGGCGGTGCGCGAACGCATGCGCCGCGAGCTGGGCGATCCGGTGTTCGACGCCTGGATCGGGCCGCTGAACCTGGAATCTTTTGACAGCGATGACCTGAAGATCGGCGCCGCCAAGCCTTTTGTGCGCAACTGGGTGGCCAACCA
>CANBZE010000002.1 GCA_947373775.1 Alphaproteobacteria bacterium | reverse complement strand
CCGCAGCGGCGCACTTCTTGTGGGCGCCCAGCTGTGAGAACATTCGGCGAAGCGCCGCCGCCGCCCACCTTCTTCGATCGCCTGAAGACCGGCCTGTCCAAGACCGGGCTGGGCGAGATCCTGACCAAGAAGAAGCTGGACGCCGCCGCGGTGGCCGAGCTGGAAGAAGCCCTGATCCGCGCCGATATGGGCGCTGGCCAATCCGCGAAAATCGCTGCCGCGGTGGCGAAGAACCGCTATGACGCGGAAATCTCCGGCGCCGAGCTGAAGGCCGTGCTGGCGGCCGAGATTGCCGCCCTGCTCACCCCCATCCAGCAGCCGCTGCGGGTGGAGGACGGCAAGAAGCCCTTTGTCATTCTGGTGGCGGGGGTCAACGGCACCGGCAAGACCACCACCATCGGCAAGCTGGCCAAGCGCCTGGCCGAGGAAGGTGCGAAAGTGACATTGGCGGCCGGCGACACCTTCCGCGCCGCCGCCATCGAGCAGCTGCGGGTCTGGGCCGACCGCGCCGGCGCAGAATTCGTCGCCACCAAACCGGGCGGCGATGCCGCAGGGCTTGCCTTCGAGGCGCTGGAGAAGGCGCGCGCCAATGGCAGCGACATATTGTTGATCGACACGGCGGGCCGTCTGCAGAACAAGACCGGCCTGATGGCCGAACTGGAAAAGATCGCCCGCGTCATCAAGAAGCTGGACCCGTCCGCCCCCCATGCCGTGCTGCTGGTGCTGGACGCCACCACCGGCCAGAACGCCATCAGCCAGGTGGAAGCCTTCTCGGCCTCGGTGCCGGTGACCGGGCTGGTGATGACCAAGCTGGACGGCACCGCCAAGGGCGGCATCCTGGTGGCCCTGGCGGGACGTTTCGGCCTGCCGGTGCATTATATCGGGGTGGGCGAAGGCGAGGACGATCTGCAACCCTTTGTCGCCGCCGACTTTGCCCGGGCGCTGGTAGGAATTGACGCATGAACCCGCAGATCCGCCGCATGATCCTGGACCTGGGACCCCTGGCCATTTTCCTGCCGGCCCTGGGCATCTTTGGGATTTTCAAAGCCGTCGCGATCTTCATGGTCGCGGTGACGCTCGCGCTGGCCATTGGCTATGGCTTTGAGCGCAAACTTTCGCCCGCGCCTTTGTTCACCGCCATCGTCGTTCTGATCAGCGGCGGGCTGACGCTCTATTTCAAGAACGAAACATTCTTCAAGATGAAGCCGACGCTGATCTACGGCACCTTCGGCATCGTCCTGCTGGGCGGTCTCTATTTCAACCGGCTGTTCATCAAAATTATTTTGAACATGGCGTTCGAACTGGACGATGCGGGCTGGCGGAAGCTGACCCTGCGCTGGGCCCTGTTCTTCTTCTTCCTGATGGTCCTGAACGAGATCATCTGGCGCCATGTGAGTACCCAGGTCTGGGGTTACAGCAAACTCGCCATGATCGGACTGACGCTCCTGTTCGCGCTCGCACAGACCCCGCTGGTGATAAAACATCAGGCACCCGGCACCGCGGACGGCGGCAAAAACGCGCAACAATGATGCGCCCCCGCCGATGAACGCGGACTATCTTCTTAGAAACATTGGAAGATGATGTATGGCCCGCGCGACGGGGCACATACCATTCATTGTGCCCGCGCGGCACAATCCACGCACATGAACCGTCCAATACGTACAAGACATCGGGCGGATCACATCGCGCGCAGTTTGCAAAGACAAGAAAGCGAAAATTTGCGGATAGACATGGGCGCGCAAAACCGTTTTAACTCGCCTCCCGGACTGCAGCGCCGCATCGTGTAACCCGAAAACGGGACGTGAGATGGCAGCGCACCGTGGAGCGAGATTAGGGGTTGATCGATGATGAAGGGGCAGCGCAGACCGGGAAATGGCTTTGACCTTTCCGAAGCGCCCTCTCACCTGATCCGTCGCTGCCAGCAATTCTATGGCGACCTTTACGCGCGCGAAGCCGGCGGCAAGGAGCTGACCAAACAGCAGTTCACCCTGCTGTGCGCGCTGGAACAGAATGACGGCGTCAGCCAGACCGCCCTGGTCGAGATTACCGGCATCGATCGCTCCACGCTTGCGGAGATGGTTCGCCGGATGCTGGAAAAAGGTCTGCTGTCGCGCGAGCGCACCGAGGAAGACCAGCGCGCCAATGCCGTGGCCATCAGCCCGTCGGGCCGCAAGGCCCTGCGCGGCGCCCGCAATGCCGCCGACCGCGCCGAACGGGCCCTGCTGGAGGCCCTGCCCCAGCCGGAACGCCAGAAATTCGTGAAAGCCCTGTCCCAGATCGCCCAGGCTGCCGAGCTGCTGAACGGCGATGGTGTCCGTCCTGCCCGCCGCAATGTGCGGCGCAGGAAAATCGGCGGCTAAGCCGACCTAATCCCTAAATTGTGATGTCGATGTGCTGCCCGAGCCGGGCAGACGGTTGCGCTTGCGCGGGCTGTTGTGCCGCCTGCGGCGCGGCGGTCTGCTTCAGCGGCAGGGCCGCGAAGGCCGGAGCGGCCCCGCTGGCCTTTTCCAGCGCGGCGGCGAAGTTCGCCTGCTGGGGGGCCTGGGGCACCTGCAGCCGGGCACGCGCCTCGCGGGCGGCCTGCTGGGCGGCGATAAGAGTGGCGCTGACTTGCATACGGCCACCCTGTCAAAACAGGGTTAGCAAATGGTTACAGCCGGCGTCAGGGGTTGGCCTGGGCAGCCTTGATGGCGGGGAGGACCCCTCGCGCCAGGGCGGCATCGCTCAGCGGCCCGACATATTTCAGCCGGATGATGCCGCGCCCGTCCACCACATAGGTCTCCGGCACGCCATAGACGCCCCATTCGATGGAGGCGCGCCCGTCATCGTCGCGGGCGATGCGGGCAAAAGGATTGCCGACCTCGTCCAGGAAGGCGCGGGTGGCCTCCGGTTTGTCTTTTTGCGTCAGCCCGTACAGCGCCACCCCCGGCATGCGGCTGAGAGTCATGAGCGGAGCGGTCTCGGTGCGGCAGGGCGCGCACCAGGAGGCAAAGACGTTGATCACGCTGACATGGCCGCCGGCCAGATCCGCCGGCGTGAAGGCCGCGCTCTGTGCGTCCAGGCCGGGCAAGCTCAGGCGCGGCGCCGGCTTGTTCAGCAAGGCCGAGGGCACCAGGTCGGGTGCCGGCGACCACAGGCTGCGGAACAGGAAGAAGGCCAGCACCGCAAAGGCGGCGACCGGCGCGATGAACACCCAGCGCTTCATTTCTTTTCCAGCTTGGCCAGGGCAGCCTTGGCCTTGAACCAGCCGATCACGCTCCACAAGGTGATGCCGATCAGCGCCACGGCCGAGATGGCATAGGCCGGCCAGATATAGACGCCATAAGGACCCAGGTCGAAATTCATGCCGCGCTCCCCTGCATCAAGGTGCGGGCGCGCCGCTCCAGGATGACGGTGCGGATGCGCAACATCCATAGCGACACGAACAGCAGCATGTAACCCAGCATCATGATCAGAAGCGGCCACAGATAGACCGGCGCGATCTTGCCCGAGGCGATGCTTTCGCCCTGATGCAAGGTGCTCCACCATTCGACCGAGAATTTGATGATGGGAATATTGACCACCCCGACCAGCGCCAGGATGGCGGCGGCGCGGGCGGCGCGCACTTCATCCTCGATGGCGTTCCACAGCGCCATGTAGCCAAAGAACAGGAACAGCAGCAGCAGGAAGCTGGTCAGGCGCGCGTCCCAAACCCAATAGGTGCCCCACATCGGCTTGCCCCATAGCGCGCCGGTGATCAGGCCCAGCGCCGTGAACACCGCGCCAAAGGGCGCCGCGGCGCGGCCCGCGATATCGGACAAGGGATGACGCCAGACCAGGGACAGCAGCGAGCACACCGCGATGGCGCCATAGGCCGCTTCCGCCGCCACATCAGCGGGGACATGAATGAACAGCAGCAGCACGGTCGAGCCCTGCTGGTAATCGGGTGGGACGGTGAATCCGAGATACAGGCCCACGGCGAGACACAGCGCTGTGGCCACTGCCGCGATGGGCAGCAGCACATTCGACAGCCGCATGAAATTGTGCGGGTTGGCGTAACGGAAAAGCCAGTTCATCTAGCCACCAAGGTTCAGGCGGACGCTGGCCGCCGCCGCAAAGGGACTTAGCAGCACCGCGCCCGCGGAAAAAGCCGCCAGCAGGCCCAGTGCGCCGCCGGGGGCCAGCCGGTCCAGGGTCAGGGACACCGCGCCCGCCCCGAAGATCACCACCGGCGACAGCAGCGGCAGGATGATCAGGGGCAGGATCAAGCCGCCGCGCTTCAAGGAGAGGGTCAGGCTGGCGCCGATGGCGCCGACGGCGCTGACCGCAGGGGTACCCAGCAGCAGGGACAGGAACAGGGTCAGGGTGGCGGCGGGCGGCAGGTTGAACAGCAGCGCCAGCAGCGGTGAGAGCAAGGTCAGAGCCGCGCCAGTGGACAGCCAGTGGGCCAGCATCTTGGCCAGGGCGGTCAGTTCCAGCGGCAAGGGCGACAGGGCGATCAGGTCCAGGCTGCCGTCTTCGAAGTCACCCTGGAACAATCGGTCCAGCGACAGCAGCGCCGCCAGCACCGCGCCCACCCACAAGACGCCGCCGCCTACCCGCGCCAGCAGACGCAGGTCCGCGCCCACGCCCAGCGGCACCAATGTCGCCACCAGGGCGAAGAAGGACAAAGCCAGGAAGGCGCTGCCGCCGCTGCGGGCGGCCAGCTTGATATCGCGCATCAGAAGGGTGAGGAACGGGCTCACAATTTCAGGCTTTCATTGCCCAGGCCCAGGGGATCATGGGTGGCGGCGATAATGATGCCGCCCTGTCCGCAATGAAGGGCCATCAACTGGGCGACCAGCGCCTGTCCGGATGTGTCCAGCGCGGCGAAAGGTTCATCCAGCAGCCACAGCGGGCGATTGCTCACCAGCAGCCGCGCCAGCGCCAGCCTTCGCTTCTGCCCGGCGCTGAGATAGCGGCACGGCAGATCGGCCTGCCGCGCCAGTCCGACTTGCGCCAGCACGTCGGCATTCGCCGTGCCGCGATAGAGCGCCGCCCAGAAGGTCAGTTGCTCGGCCACTGTCAGTTGCGGCTTGAGGCCATCGTGATGACCCAGCCAACCGATCTTCTTGCCGCGCTCCTCGGCATCATCGCTGTCACCAGACGCGTCTTGCACGATCAGGCGGCCCGCTGCGGGGGAAAGAAAGCCCGCGATCAGGCGCAGCAGCGAAGTCTTGCCGGAGCCGTTGGCGCCTTCCACCGCAAGCGCCTGGCCGGCCTTGACGCGAAACGACAGATTCTCGAACAGCTTGCGATCGCCGCGCGCGCAGGCAAGCCTTTCGGCGGTGAGGGACGAAATCATGGGCGGAAACTAGCGGCTCAAAAGCTACTAGTACATGTGCTGGCCGCCGTTAATCGACATGGTGCTTCCAGTGATGAAGCCACCTTCATCGGCCACCAAAAACAGCACGCCGCGCGCGATTTCCTCGGCCTTGCCCAGGCGGCCGACGGGAATGCGCGCCACGATCTTGGCCAGGACTTCCGCCGGCACCGCCGCCACCATGTCGGTGTCGATGTAACCGGGCGCGATGGCGTTGACGGTGATGCCCTTGGCGGCGCCTTCCTGGCCCAGTGCCTTGGTGAAGCCGTGGATGCCCGACTTGGCGGCGGCATAATTCACCTGGCCATACTGGCCGGCCTGGCCGTTGATCGAGCCGATATTGACGATGCGGCCGAAGCCGCGCGCCAGCATGCCGTCCCACGCCGCCTTGCACATGTTGTAGCAGCCGCCCAGGTTGGTATCGATCACTTCATCCCAGGCCGAGCGGCTCATCTTCTTCATGGTGGCGTCGCGGGTGATGCCGGCATTGTTGACGATCACATCGACCGGACCGAGTTCAGCTTCGACCTTCTTGATGCCCGCGGCACAGTCGTCGAACGAGGAGACGTCCCACTTGTAGGACGCGATGCCGGTGCGGTCGCTGAAGGCCTTGGCGCGTTCGTCATTGCCCGCATAGTTGGCCGCCACCTTGTACCCGGCATTCTTCAGCGCCAGCGAAATCGCCTCGCCAATGCCGCGCGTTCCGCCCGTCACCACCGCTACCCGTGCCATGTGTTTGTCCTTTTGCTTTTCCCCATCAGAAAAGCAGTTAGGCCCGCTTTTGCGGGCGTTTCAACAAAGAATGATGTTGCAGTGCGGCCTAACGTTCCACTGTCAGGGCGATGCCCATGCCGCCGCCGATGCACAATGTGGCGAGGCCCTTCTTGGCGTCGCGCTTGCCCATCTCGAACAGAAGGGTGGTCAGGATGCGGGCGCCCGATGCCCCGATGGGATGGCCGATGGCGATGGCGCCGCCATTGACGTTCACCTTGGCCGGATCCCAGCCCATGTCCTTGTTGACGGCGCAGGCCTGGGCGGCAAACGCCTCATTGGCTTCCACCAGATCCAGATCGGAAGCCTTCCAGCCGGCCTTCTGCAGCGCCAGGCGCGAAGCCGGGATCGGGCCCGAGCCCATCACCTTGGGATCCACACCGGCCTGGGCCCAGCTGGCGACGCGCGCCAGGGGCTTGAGACCACGGGCGGCGGCGTCCTTGGCGCTCATCAGCACCAGGGCAGCGGCGCCGTCATTGAGGCCGGATGCATTGCCGGCGGTGACGGTGCCGGCCTTGTCAAAGGCCGGGCGCAGACCCGCCATGGCTTCGATGGTGGCGCCGTCGCGGATATATTCGTCACTGTCCACCACCGTGTCGCCCTTGCGGCCCTTGACGGTGACGGCCACGATCTCGTCCTTGAACTTGCCGGCCTTGCGCGCCGCTTCGGCCTTGTTCTGCGAAGCGACGGCGAACTTGTCCTGCTCGTCGCGGGTGATCTGCCATTCCTTGGCGACATTCTCGGCGGTGACACCCATGTGATAGCCGTTGAAGGCGTCCCACAACCCGTCGCGGATCATGGTGTCGATGAATTGCAGGTCGCCCATTTTTTGCCCTGAGCGCAAATAAGCGGCATGGGTGGACAGGCTCATGGATTCCTGGCCACCGGCCACCACGATCGCGGCGTCGCCCTGCATGATCGCCTGGGCGCCCAGCGCTACGGTGCGCAGGCCCGAGCCGCACACCATGTTGATGCTCCAGGCGGGCGCGCCGATGGGAATGCCCGCGGCGATGGAGGCCTGGCGGGCCGGGTTCTGGCCCTGGGCGGCGGTCAGCACCTGGCCCAGGATCACTTCGGAAACTTCCTCGCCCGTCACCTTGGCGCGCTCCAGGGCCGCCTTGATCGCGATCTCGCCCAGCTTGTGGGCAGGGACCGTGGCGAAGGCGCCGCTGAAGGAACCCACGGGGGTCCGGGCAGCCGATACGATGACGACGTCTTCCATGAGAATTCCTTCCGCAAACGGACTTTTCGTTATTGCCGCGCGCAAAATGCCGCGAACGCGGGCAATGGTAAACCGGTATAAAAATACCGTGCATTATCATGTGCTTATGAGGGAAGTGACAGCTTGTCCGGTGTTGCGGTTGCTAAATGGCGCTGGACAGCGCACCCGCAGGATGGTGTCCTATGCAAAAGCACGCCTTCGGGGAGGCGTATAGAAGTCGGGGAACTCAGTGGCAGACGATAAAGCAAAGTCCGAAGGTCCGGTGGTCATCAAGAAGTACGCCAACAGGCGGCTCTACAACACCCAGACTTCTTCCTATGTGACGCTCGATCACCTGGCCGCAATGGTCAAGGAAGGCACCGAATTCGAAGTCCAGGATGCGCGCACCGGCGAGGACATCACCCGCAGCGTGCTGACCCAGATCATTTTCGAAGAAGAAGCCAAGGGTCAGTCGCTGCTGCCGATCAAGTTCCTGCGCCAGCTGATCCGCTTTTATGGCGACAGCCTGCAGGCCTTCGTGCCCGGCTATCTGGACATGAGCATGGACGGCTTCACCAAGAACCAGGGCGCCATGCGTGACCGCATCGCCGAGGCCTTGGGCGGCGGCAACCAGATGGTCGAAAATCTGACGCGCCAGAACATGAAGATGTTCGAGGATGCCATGGCCATGTTCGTGCCCTTTGGCGCGGTCAAGGGCGAAGCAACCAAGGGTGCCAAGCAGCCCGCCCCCCAGACCGACGAAGTCGCCGATCTCAAGGAAGAGATGGAAGCAATGCGCCGCCAGCTGGCCGAGCTGAGCCAGCGCAAGTGACGCGCCCCTTTCGGGGGGCTGCCATTCTGTTGACCTGTGTTTCGCTAGCGGGCTGCTTTGCGCCCCTGAGCACGCGCGAGGCCCAATCCATCGCGTCGCAAAGCCTGACCAAATATTGCGCCGGCAAGTGCGGCGCCGTCACCTTGGGCCGCACCCAGCGTATCAAGAACCGTTACCTGGTGGATTTCGACGCGCCGCAGCAGCGCTTCACGGTCATCGTGGAGAATGACGGCAATGCCAAGGTCACGGCCTGGGACAAGGGCAAGTAGGGTTAGCTCGAGCCGCGCACATCGCGCGGCGACCGTCCGCATCCGACAGCTTCCTTCCCCCGCGAGCGCAGCGACGAGCGGGGGGAGGTGTCGCAACGAGATCTCGGCGAAGCCGAGTCGAGTTGCGACGGATGGGGGAAATCAAAAAAACGGTTATCGAGCCCAAACGGGATCGATAACCGGCTCACCGAAGTGGAAGCCCTGGAAATAATCGACACCGAAATTCTGCAGCAGCGCGGCATCGTCGTCCGAGCCCACCCATTCGGCCACCGTCTTGATGTCGAAGTTGCGCGCCAGTCCGACCAGGGTGCGCACAAAGACCTGGTTTTCCGGCGACTGGCTGAGATCCTTCACATAGGAGCCGTCGATCTTGACGGTATCCACGTGCAGCATCTGCAGGTTGCGGAATGAGGTATAACCGGCGCCGAAATCATCGATCGCCACGCGCACGCCCAGCTCGCGCAGCTGCGAGACAAAGCGCGCATTCTCCTCGAAGTGATGCAGCGCGGCGGTTTCGGTCAGCTCCACGATCAGGCGCGGCGCCACATCCTGTTCGGCCCGCACATAATCCACAAAGCTCTGCAGCCAGGCCGGATCGGACGCGGCGGTGCCCGAGACATTCACCGCCAGGGTGATGGCGGGATGGGTCTTGAGTTCATGCACGGTGGCTTCCAGCGCGAAGCGGTCCACCAGATGCACGATGCCCATCTGCTCGCAGGCCGGCACGAACAGGCCCGCCGTCTGAACCGAGCCATCGGGACGGATCAGGCGCAGCAGGCATTCGTAATGCGAAACCTTGCGCGAACGGGCCGCCACGATGGGCTGGTAGGCGAGTTTCAGGCGGTTGTCCTTCAAGGCCTGCATCACTTCATCGGAAATCTGCATCAGGCGCAGGCGCGCGGTCTCGCGCTGGGGCGAGGGTTCATACACGGCAAAGCCGTCGCGGCCGCTGGCGCGCGCCTTGTCCAGCGCCTGTTCGGCGCGCAGCATGGCTTCCTGGCTGTTGGAGGCGGCCTCAGGCAACCACACCGCGCCCACGCTGCAGGTCACCTGGGCCATGCCGGCGCGGGTTTCGATGCCACTGCCCCGCACAGACGCGCGCAGGCGCGCCGCCACTACCGCGATTTCATTCTCACGGCAATTTTTCAGGATGACGCCGAACTTGTTGCCGGCGGTGCGGCCGATGATGTCGCTGCCGCGCAGGGTGCGGGCTAGGCGGTCGCCGGTGCCCATGATCACTTCGTCGCCGGCATCGAAGCCGAAACTGTCATTAATCATGGCCAGGCGGTCGACCGAGGCCACCAGGAAGGCGCAGTTGCGGTTTTCCGCCTTGGCCGATTCAATGGTGCCCGACAGTTCTTCGCGCAGGGCGTTGCGGTTGAGATGGCCGGTCAGTTCGTCGCGCGTAGCGAGGTATGACAGGCGGCGCACCTCGCGCGAACGTTCGGTGGTGTCGCGCAACATGCCGGTCAGCCGCGCGGTGCTGCCATCGATGGCGGCAAAGCGGGTGCCCGACATGGTCAGGGTAATGGCGCCGAGCGCGGTGGCGATCTCCATATCGATCAGGAAAGAATTGGAGCCCTGATCGCGCGAGCTCAGCAGTGCCTGTATCTCGCGGCGGCTTTCGGGAATGATGCCCTCGAAAAAGCTGGCGGCGTTGGCGGCGTCCAGATGGAGGGGCAGGATGTCGGTGGCGCCGTCCCAGCGGATGCTGCCGGCCGCGACGTCCCAGTCGAAGGCGGCGCAGGCGGCGGCCTGGGCGGCAAGGCGCAGACGCAGTTCATCATCCAGCTGAGACAGCTGGATGATTTCCTCTCGCTTCTGCAATGCGGTGTTCAACACAACCACCATCCCCCGACCCGGTTTCTCCGCGCCTTTAGGGGGTCAGTATGTTCGGTGCGGGCTTAAAAAAGCGGAAACCTCAAGGGGTTGTCGGAGCGGAACAAGGCTTGCCTTGTTGACCGGTATGCGTGTGACCGGACCCTTTGAGATTGCCGTGCGCGGAGGCCAAAAAACCTTCGGCGGCGACGCGCGCCGGGTCAAAAAAGCAAGTAGCTCCAGTGGCTTGGGCAGCAGGCCGAAAGACCTGGCCGGCAGCCGCGAAAAATCCGTGCCGCGTTTGCAGGTGGAACTTGTGTGCCAGGACGAAACGCGTGGCCACGACCCGTTTTGGGACGCTCCGCGATTGCTGCCGACTTTCGTCACCCAGGTGATGGGCCAGGCCTTTCCCGAACGCCGTGAAACCGCGTCAGTGGAAACCGCGTATGGCAGCGTTGCCCGGCCCCGCATGGCGCTTGTTCTGGATCGCAAGAGCTGACGGCTTTGCAAGGCCCACAAGGGCTGCGGCGCAGAACAGAAACATTCCCGCCTGCGCCCCCTGCTCCAGGAAGGCGAGACCTGCCGCCAAGAGCGATGCGCCCGCCAGGATGGGAATGGCGGCGATCCCGTTCAACGATGCGGCGATAATGGCAAGGCCGGCAAAGACCACCGGCGCCAGCGCCAGCACCCAAATGCCCGACACCAGGCCGGCAAGACCGCCCGCCAGCGCGATCACCAGCGCACCCGCGATGGCAAAAACCGGCAACGGCCGCGCGAACAAGGCCAGCGCCGCCACCATCAACGAGGCCCCGCCCAGCGGCAACAGGAACAGGCCGGCGACATCGGCCAGGCCTGCGAGGCGCGTCACGCCCAGCGCGGCGAACAGCATCGACGCAAAGCGCAGATAGAGACGCGCGGCGGGACGCAGGGGCGCCGCCAGCAGCCAAGCGCTGACACAGGCGCAGAACAGCGCCAGAGCCGCGAGGATACCCAGAGAATCAAAAGCCATCCGGCGCAGGATAGCGCGCGGATGGCTTTTTCAGATCACGCTCAAATCAGGCGGCGAGGAGATTTCTGAGGACATACTGGAGAATGCCGCCGTTCTTGAAATAAGCCACTTCGTCCGCCGTCATGATCATCAGGTGCAGCGGCAGCTTGAAGCTGGTGCCGTCCGGACGATGCACGGTGGCGGTCATCTGCTGGCGCGGTTTCAGATCGCCCGACAGGCCGGGAATGTCCACCACCTCGCGGCCGGTGAGCCCGTAATCCTTGCGCGTCTTGCCCGCCTCGAAGCAGAAGGGTGCCACGCCCATGCCGATCAGGTTGGAGCGATGGATGCGCTCGAAGCTTTCGGTGACCACGGCGCGGACGCCCTGCAGCTTGGGGCCCTTGGCCGCCCAGTCGCGGGACGAGCCGGTGCCGTATTCCTTGCCGCCGAACACCACCGTGCCATGGCCATCCTTCTTGTAGGCCTGAGCGGCGTCGAAGATGGACATGCTTTCGCCCGGCGCGTCGGGCTTGGCGTAATAGATGGTGTTGCCGCCTTCGGCCCCGCCCATCATCTCGTTGCGGATGCGGATATTGGCGAAGGTGCCTCGCTCCATCAGCTCGAAATTGCCGCGGCGCGAGCCGTAGGAATTGAAGTCCTTCTGCGCTATCTGGCGTTCCGACAGATAGGTGCCGCCCGGGGCGCTGGCCTTGATGTTGCCGGCCGGCGAGATGTGGTCGGTGGTGATGCTGTCGCCGAACAGCGCCAACACGCGGGCGCCGGTGATTTCCTCCACCGGCTTGGGCTTGATGGTCATGCCTTCAAAGAAGGGCGGGTTCTTCACATAGGTCGAGCTCATGTCCCACTGGTAGGTCTGGCCCTTGACCAGCTTGACCTTGCGCCAGTTGGCGTCACCGTCGAACACGTTGCCATAGCGCTTCTTGAAGGCCGCGGGCTTGACCGCCTTGGCGATGGCGGCGCGGATTTCTTTGGGTGAAGGCCAGATGTCCTTCAGGTAAACCGGCTCGTTTTTCTTGTCATAGCCCACCGGCTCCTTGGTCAGGTCCATGTTGACCGAACCGGCCAACGCGTAAGCGACCACCAGCATGGGCGAGGCCAGATAGTTGGCGCGCACCTGCGGATGCACGCGGCCTTCGAAATTGCGGTTGCCCGAAATGACGGCGGCCGCGACCAGGTCGGCCTCGGTCACCGCCTTGGCCACAGCTTCCGGCAAGGGGCCAGAATTGCCGATGCAGGTGGTGCAGCCATAACCGGCAAGCGTGAAGCCCAGCTTGTCCAGCGCCTTGTCGACGCCGGCCTTGGCCAGATAGTCGGTGACGACCTGCGATCCCGGCGCCAGCGAGGTTTTCACCCACGGGCGCACCTTGAGGCCGCGCTTGACCGCCTTCTGCGCCAGGAGCCCCGCACCCATCATCACATTGGGATTGGAGGTGTTGGTGCACGACGTGATGGCGGCGATCACCACATCGCCGTGCCCGATGGAGGCTTGGCTGCCTTCCAGCTTGGCGCGCTTGTTGGCGGTGTCTTCCTTCTTCCAGGTCTTGATCAGGTGCTCGGCGAAATTGCCCGAGATGCCGCCCAGCGCGACGCGGTCCTGGGGACGCATCGGGCCGGCCATGCAGGGCTCGACCGAATCCATGTCCAGCGACAGCGTGTCGGTGAACACCGGATCGGGGCTCTTGGCGGTGCGCCACAGGCCTTGCGCCTTGGCGTACTTCTCCACCAGCGCCACGCGCGCCGGCTTGCGCGCGGTGTTCTTGAGGAAGGCAATGGTTTCGGAATCGATCGGGAAGAAGCCGCAGGTGGCGCCATATTCCGGCGCCATGTTGGCGAGGGTGGCGCGGTCTTCGAGAGTCAGTTCGTCCAGGCCGGGGCCATAGAATTCCACGAACTTGCCCACCACGCCCTTCTTGCGCAGCATCTGGGTGACGGTCAGCACCAGGTCGGTGGCGGTGACGCCGGTGTTGAGCTTGCCGGTCAGCTTGAAGCCGACGATCTCGGGGATCAGCATGGAGATGGGCTGGCCCAGCATGGCGGCTTCCGCCTCGATGCCGCCCACGCCCCAGCCCAGCACCGCCAACCCGTTGATCATGGTGGTGTGGCTGTCGGTGCCCACCACCGTGTCGGGGAAGGCGTATTCGATATTCTTGTTCTTGGCGTCCTTGCCTTTGCGCACCCACACCGTCTCGGCGAGGTATTCCAGATTCACCTGGTGGCAGATGCCGGTGCCCGGCGGCACCACGCGGAAATTCGCAAACGCCTGCTGGCCCCAGCGCAGGAACTGGTAGCGCTCCTGGTTGCGTTCATATTCGACCGCGACGTTCTTCTTGAAGGAATCCTTCTGGCCGAAATTGTCGATCATCACGCTGTGGTCGATGACCAGATCGACTTCCGCCAGCGGATTGATCTTTTCGGGATTGCCGCCCAGCGTCTTCATGGCGTCGCGCATCGCGGCCAAATCCACCACCGCGGGCACGCCGGTCAGGTCCTGCATCAGCACGCGCGCGGGCCGGAAAGCGATCTCGCGGTCACTGGTGCGCTTCTTGCCCCAGTCCACCACCGCCTTGATGTCGTCCTTGGTGACGGTCTGGCCATCTTCGTAGCGCAGGAGATTCTCCAGCAGCACCCGCATCGAATAGGGCAGCTTGCTGATGCCCTTGAGGCCGTTCTTCTCGGCCGCGGTCAGGCTGAAATAGACATAGCTTTTGCTGCCGACCTTCAAGATCTTGCGGCACTTGAAACTGTCCAAGCTCTGCGTCACGGAAAGCCCCCATCCATTGTGATTAATGGCTTCCCGTTTAGTCATAATTTGGCCTGAAAGAAAGGCGCGACCGTGCCTCACCCCTCCCCGGCGGGCGGCTCGCGGGCTTAAATTTGCCCCATTGGGATGGCATTATCTTAGGCAATGAAGGGGGTTGGTGAGGTCGCCAGCCAATGGCGAAAACAACCGCTGTGAGAGTCGTGTGAGAACCAAAGTCGCAATCCTGGCCCTGCTTGTGGCAAGCACCTCGCTCGCCATGGCGCAGCCCGACGCCCCACCCGGCACGCCGCCGGGCATGGCGTCACGCCTGGCCGCCGAGCGCGTGGGTCCGCTGCAGCCGGGCCTGTACAGTGCGGGTGATGGCAACTTCACCCTGGCGCCCTATGGCGCGGGCAAGTACCTGCTGCGCTTTTCGGGGCGGACGGAGAATTTCGTCCTGACCATGGATCGCGGCTCGCTGGGCGCAAAGCTGCTGAAATATGACATCGGCGCGACGGCGATCCGGGTTTCGGTGTGGGGCGGCATGACGCTTTATACCCAGGATGCGCCGCAGGGCGTGCCCGCCACCTACCAGGGCGTGGCGCCGGCGCCTGACACCTTGTCGGTCTCGGCCGGCGAGCTGCAGACCGCCTTTGGCGACGAGGCCAGCCACCTCACCTATGTCCAGAACATCGCCATCAAATTTTCGGCAGATCCCGCCGTGCTGTCGGCCGATGCCGAGACGCGCGGCCGCGCCTTCGACGCCCTGACCAACGCCGCCACCGGGATCGAGCGCTTTCTGGCCGCCAATCCTGCCGGTCACCGCACCTTGGCCAAGCGCATCAACAGCGTGAAAGTGGCCGAAGGCGGCAAGCCCACCATCACCATTTCGGGCCAGACCCTGCTGGTGAGTTTCGTGCCGGGCGAAGGCCATGAAGGCCATGCCTCGTCGCTGGCGATCGAGCAGGAATTGTCCAAGCTGCTGGCAACCTCCGCGCGCGACGTGGCGGTCAAATAAAAACGACGCCCCCCGCGGAGCGCCGTCTTCATTTTCGAAAATTGCTTACTTGCTCATCACGGTGACGCGGCCAACGCTTGTGTCGCCGGCGATCAGATTGTCCTTGGGATCGAACACCCAGTAGCTGGCTTCAGTGAACTGGCCAAGGCCCACGCCCATGCCGTTGCCGATCGCGCCCAAGATCTTGCCGTCGCGGGTCATCTTCTGGAACTGGCCGTCCTGGCCCGAGGCCATCCAGGGATTGCCCTTGTGGTCGAAGTTGATGGCACAGACCAGGTTCTTCACCTGCAGGGTCTTCTTGAACTTGCCGTCTGCCGTATAGACGACGATGCGATACTGTTCGCGGTCGCCGATCCACACATCGCCATTGGTGGGATCGATGGCAAAGCCGTGGGTGGAATCGAACTTGCCCTGGCCCACTTCATTGCCGAACCACTGGCCGACGAACTTGCCGTCCTTGGTCAGGTGCACCACACGCGCCACGCCTTCGACATTGGCGGGATCGGGGCCGTCCACGTCATTGGGGCTTTCATTGGCGTGACCGCCGCCGATATAGACGTCGCCATTCGGGGCAAAGGCCAGCATGACCGGCTGCCAGAGCAGGCGCTGGCTCTTGTCCTCGACCCAGTCGCCCGGCTTGCCCTTGGTGCCGATGGTCATCAGCAGCTTGCCCTGCGGCGACAGCTTCATCACCGTAGCCTGGCCATTGTCGGTGATCCAGACATTGTCTTCCTTGTCGACTGCCATGCCATGGGCCTTGTCCTGGTGGCCGATCTCGCTTTCGGGCACTTCCAGGATGAGCTTGTGGTTGGCGTCGAACTTCATCAGCTGCACCACGCCGGCGGGCGAGCGCTTGAAGACCCAGAGGTTGCCCTTGGAATCCAGCGCCACCGACGGGATGCCGCCGATGCCTTTGGGCACGAAATAGGGATAGGAAAATTTGTAGCCCATGGTTTGGTCATATTCGACGCGGGCAAGCTCACCGCGCTTGGCGCCGTTCTTGCGGCCGCACATCGGCGAATGGGCGCATTGGGCGCCGCCGGCGCCGCCGGGCACGCGCGCGCGGCCACCCATCAGGGCGGCGCGTTCTTCGCGCGGGATCACATGCACGGTGCCGTCGGGATCGACCAGGGTGAAACCGGTGGGATCGGGAAAGGACGGACCCAGATGCCAGGCGGGGGTGCCGTTCTTGGCCGGCTCGGACTGGATCGCCAGTCTGTCAGCTTGGGCATAGGCTGCCTGGGTCCAGGCGGCGGTGGCCGCCAGCATTAAAAAGCCGGCGCCTGCAAAAACCTTCATGTCGGAACTCCCCGTTGAATATTGGTTGGCCGGACAATAGCCGATTGCCCGCCGCTGTCGCCCCTGATTTTGGCCGCTTGAGGGCGCAGGCTGCGAGGATTATGATGGCCTTCGCAACTGCAAGGAGCAGGACCATGCGTTTGCTGACCACCGCTTTGATGGTGTTTCTAACCGGCCCGGCGCTGGCCGCCGTGGATGATGCCAACGCGCCGGTGCTGGCGGTGACGCCCAGCGGCGACGGCAATCCCGATTCCGTGACATGTCGCGCGCCCCAGGCGCTGCCGGGCGGCGGCATGGGCCCCAAGGTCTGCATGCACAACAATGTCTGGGCGCGTCTGACCATGACCGGCCAGGACCTCAGCGCCGACGGCAAGAGCGTGAGTTTGCGCCCCACCGTCGCCACCCCATCGGGCGCGGGCGATCCGGACGCGGTGACCTGCCGCCGTCCGGCCCAATTCACCGCCAGCCGCACCAAGGCGGGCCCCGAAGTCTGCCTGACCAATCGGCATTGGAAAAAACTGGCCGCCGAACAGAAGCGCATCGACAACCAGGGCAATGTCGTCAGCACCCGCATCTATGGACCGGGCGGCGCGGGGCCCGACGGGATTCCGGTAACGTCTGCGGAAATCTCGCCGGCGCTTTAGTCGGGTGTAAAACCGTCCGGCGCCATTTCGAATTTTGAGAATTCAAAACCGGGCGCGACGGTGCAACCGACCAGCGTGTAGTCACCCAGGCTGCGCGCCGCCTGCCAGGCGTTTGGCGGCACCACCAGCTGCGGCACCTGCGCCTCGTCGATGTTCGCGCCCAGCACATACGTGTCTTTGCCGATCTTCAGCTCCAGCGCCGCGCCGCGATAGAAGTGCCAGACCTCGGCGGCATCCACCCGGTGCCAGCGCGACACCTCACCGGCCTTGAGCAGGAAATAGATGGCTGTGGAATGCGCCCGGCCGTCATTGCTGTCTCTATAGGTCTCGCGGAAGTGGCCGCCTTCGGGATGCGGCTTCAGGTCGAGCAGTTCAATCAGTCTGTCAGCCTCAGACATCTACGCCGCCGGGCGCAGCCGCGCGCCATTCTTCGCCATCTTGGCCATGGCGGCGGCGATGGAGCGGGCATCATCCAGCGCGTTATGATTGCGGCCTTCAAACGGAATACCGACCGCCGGTCCGATGTCGCAGGAATGCATGCCGCGCGGATCCACGCCCTGCACCGCGAACCAGCCGCGCAGATCGTAGAACACCGGCAGGGCCGATGCGCCCGTCATGCCATAGAGCCGGATATTCTCGTCCAGCACCTTGTCGTCGCGCCCGAAAGAGGCAATGGGGCCATCGCCCGCGAACGCCAGGAAGCTGGCGAATGCCAGGGCAAAGTCAGTCCCAACGCGCGCGACCTGCTCACTGCTGATGCCGGTGAGTTTTTCGAAATAAGGGCCCAGCGGAAAATTCACCCGCGGACGCACCAGCTGGTCGAACTCGGCAAGGGGGGCGAAGCTTTCGGCGTCCAGCTTCACCGCGCCGATCTGCACCACTTCCTTGAACTCGCCCGGCGACAGCCAATGGCGCGCCATGGAGCATTCCCAGGCGGTGAATTCCAGATCAAAAACCGTGATGGTGGATGATGCCAAGCGTATGCCCCGCCAAACAACCGGATTGTCCTGACCGGCGCGAATCATCTACTCCTCACATTAATACCGCGTAAGGGTGCGATCCCGTGAGCGGCATTAAGTTGGGAAGGCGTAACGATGGCCATTACCGACATGGAAAGCGCCAATAATTTTGGTCGGGCGGCTTTCGATCCTGCCTCTCTTACAAAAAGCTATGATGACAGCGTGCCCCGTGCCGCCCTGTCGCGCCTGCCTGCCCTGCACGGCGAGGCCAGCCGCAACGTGTACCTGTCGCGCTTCCTGGCGCGCTCGCCCCAGGCCTGCATCGCCCTGATGCTGGCGGGCGCGGCTATCCTGGCCTGGTCGTCCGCGGGCGCGGGCGCCGCCAGCCTCAGGTGCGATTTCGCCTGGGTAAGCCTGGTGCTGATCGGCGTGGTTGGCATGACCCGCAATTACATAAGGGGCTTTGCCCGCAGCCTGCGCCGCGTGCCGCTGCAGGAAGCCGCCTCGGATCTGCGCATGCTTCTTCTCTATACCGGCGCGGCCTGGGGTGCCGGCGCGTTCCTGGTGATGCCCGACCTGCCGGCCCCGGCGCTGGTCTTTATCTTTGCAGCCCTGCCCGCGCTGGCGGCGGCGATGCTCCTGCGTGACGCCAAAGGTGTCGCCGCTTTCATTCTGCCGTCATCCGCAGGGGTAGCCGCCGCCGCCCTGATGGGCGCCTGGCCGCTGGATGTGTGGGTCGCCGCCGCGGTTCTCGGCGCGGGCGGCATCATCACCGGCCTCACCATGCTGCACTGCGCCATGCGCGGGCGGCATAATCCTGTGCCGCAACTGGCCCTGGGTTGACGGAATAGCGGCGTATTCGTCGCATTGCCGTTATAATAGCCATACCAAATCAGCGCGTTTCTGCGCGAAGGGCTCCCCATGACCGTGATGACCGCTATCCATTCCGCCGAGACCGAGGAAGCGCGCTGCGCCGCTGACCGCATCAAGGAAGCCCGCGCGCTATTGCCGAACGATCCGGCGCTGCCCGGGTTCTTCGATGCGCTGTTCGCCAATGCCGTGCCCGACGATGTGCTGCGCGCCCGCGCGGACCAGCTGGCGGCGCTGGCCATGGGGCTGCAGACCGAAGCGCAGAAGCGCGGGGCCGGCGAGAGCCTGGTGGCGGCGCTGGACCAGGGCCATGAGACGGTGCTGCTGGGCATTAATGATGACCGGCCCTTCCTGTTCGATTCCGCGCTTCAGGCGGCGATGGCCGACGGCGCGCGCATTCGCGCCGCCTTCCATCCCATCATGGATCTGAATGGCGTTCGCACCAGCGTCATTGCGCTGGTGTGCGACGCCCTTTCCGCCGAACCGCGCCAGAAGCTTTTGGATTCGCTGCGCGACACCTTTGCCCAGGGTGCCGCTGCGGTGCGCGACTGGAAGCCCATGCTGGCGCGGCTGGCAGCGGCGCGCATGGATCTGGAGCGTCATCCCCCGGAGATCGATATCGCCGAAGACCTCGCCTTCCTGGACTGGCTGGCGGACAATCATTTCACCTTCCTGGGCGCGCGCGACTATGTGCTGGGCAAGGACGGCGCCAACGGGATGCTGGAGCCGGTGAAAGCCAGCGGCCTTGGAGTACTGGCCGATGAAGGCGCCCGCGTGATCGGGCGCAGTGGCGAGCGCGGCGGACTGACCGCCGAAGTGCGCGCCTTTTTGAATTCGCCCGAACCGTTGATCGTCACCAAGAGCGCGGCCCGCAGCCTGGTGCACCGGCGCGCCCATATGGATTATATCGGCATCAAGACATTCGATGCGAGCGGCGCCTTTGTCGGCGAGCGGCGCTTTGTCGGCCTGTTCACCTCCAGCGCCTACAGCGCCCAGCCACGCACCATCCCGCTGCTGCGCCGCAAGCTCGAGGCGGTGATGACCCATGCCGGATTGGCGCCCAATAGCCATGACGGCAAGGCGCTGACCCATATCCTGGACACGTTCCCGCGCGACGAGCTGTTCCAGGTTTCGGCCGACGAACTCTATGTCATCGCCACCGGCATCCTGCACATGGGCGGGCTGCCGCGCCTCAAGCTGTTCCTGCGCTTCGACAAGTTCGACCGCTTCGTGTCGGCGCTGCTGCTGGCGCCGCGCGATCACATCAATGCCAAGCTCCGCACCGACATCCATGCCCTCTTGGCCCAGGCCTTCAACGGCCGCACTTCCGCCTTCGAAGCGGCGGCGGACGAGAGCCCGCTGGTGCGGCTGCATTACATTATCGGCCGCAATGACGGCCCGCTGCCCAAGGTGGATGTGCGCCAGCTGGAACGCCAGATCGCGGCGATGATCAACACCTGGGACGATGCGCTGACCGATGCGGTCTGCGCCAGTCTTGGCCGCGGTGAAGGCCCCGCCCGGCTGGCGGCCCTGGCGCCGCGCTTCTCGCCTGGTTACCGCGATAATTTTCCGGCCCATGACGGGGCGCGCGACCTGGCGGCGTTGCAGGAACTTGCCGCCGCCAAGGACGGCCTGAAAGTGCGCGCCAGCGCCTGGCGGCGTGAAAATGATGCCGCCGCCGCGCTGCGGCTGAAACTGTATGTGCTGGGCGAAGTGCTGCCGCTGTCGGCCTCGCTGCCGGTGTTCGAGGATCTGGGCCTGAAGGTGATCTCGGAAGATTCCTATCCGGTGTCCTTCAATGCCGATGGCGGCTGGCGCCAGGATGCGGTGATCCTGGACTTCACCATGGAGCGCGCCGACGGACTTCCCGCCCGGCTGGACGATATCAAGGGGCCGTTGCAGGACGCTTTCCATGCGGTGCTGCGGGGCGAAGCGGAAAGTGATGATTTCAACAAGCTGGTAATCGGCGCCGGGCTGGCCTGGCGCGACATCACCATCCTGCGCGCCGTAGGCAAATTCCTGCGCCAGGCGGCGATGACTTTCTCCCTGGCCTATATGCAGCAGGCGCTGGTGCGCAATCCGGACGTCGCTGCCCTGCTGGTGGCGCTGTTCCATGCCAAGAACGATCCGGCGGCCGGCGGCGACCGGGCCGCCGAGGTGGCGGATATCGAAAAGCGCATTGAGACCGCGCTGAAGGACGTGCCCTCGCTGGATGACGATCGCATCATCCGCCGCTTCAAGAATGTGCTGGACAGCGTGCTGCGCACCAATTTCTTCCAGAAAAGCGCGGATGGCTCCACGCGCCCCGCCATGGTGATGAAATTCGATTCCGCCAGGCTCGATGAACTGCCGGCGCCGCGTCCGTGGCGCGAAATCTTCGTCTATTCGCCGGTGCTGGAAGGCGTGCATCTGCGCTTTGGCCGCATCGCGCGCGGCGGATTGCGCTGGAGCGATCGGCGCGAGGATTTCCGCACGGAGATCCTGGGCCTGGTGAAGGCGCAACAGGTCAAGAATGCCGTGATCGTGCCGGTGGGCGCCAAGGGCGGCTTCTTTCCCAAGCTGATGCCCGCCAATCCCAGCCGAGAACAGTTCATGGAAATCGGCATCGCGGCCTACAAGACCTTCATCAACGCCCTGCTGGACGTCACCGACAATCTGGACCAGCACGGTCAGATATTGCCACCGCCGGATGTGCTGCGGCCCGATGGCGATGATCCTTACCTGGTGGTGGCGGCCGACAAGGGCACCGCCACCTTCTCCGACATCGCCAACGGCATCGCGCTGGAGCGCGGCTTCTGGCTGGGCGACGCCTTCGCCAGCGGCGGCAGTGTCGGCTATGACCACAAGAAAATGGGCATCACCGCCCGCGGCGCCTGGGAAGCGGTCAAGCGCCACTTCCGCGAACTGGGCACCGACATCCAGTCCACCGACTTCACCGTCATCGGCGTGGGCGACATGTCGGGCGATGTGTTCGGCAACGGCATGCTGCTGTCCCGGCATATCCGGCTGGTCGCCGCGTTTGATCACCGCCACATTTTCCTGGACCCGAACGCCGATGCCGCCACCAGTTTTACCGAGCGCGAGCGGCTGTTCGCCCTGCCCCGCTCCAGTTGGGACGATTACAACAAGGAATTGATCGGCCAGGGCGGCGGCATCTTCCCCCGCACCCTGAAGGAAATTCCATTGTCGCCTGAAGTAAAGGCGCTGATCGGCACCAACGCCGACTCCCTGTCGCCGCCGGCGCTGATCAATGCGCTGCTGAAAGCCCAAACCGACCTGTTGTGGTTCGGCGGCATCGGCACCTATATCAAGGCCGCCTCGCAATCCAACCTGGAGGCCGGCGACCGCGCCAATGACGCGGTGCGCGTCAACGGCAACGACCTGCGCTGCAAAGTGGTGGGCGAAGGCGCCAATCTGGGCGTGACGCAACTGGGCCGCATCGAGGCGGCACGCTCCGGCGTGCGGATCGAGACCGACGCGATCGACAACAGCGCCGGCGTGGACACCTCCGACCATGAAGTGAATTTGAAGATCCTGCTGGGTGGCCCCGTGATGCGCGGCGAACTCAGCGAAGACAAGCGCAACGCCCTGCTCGCTTCCATGACCGATGACGTGGCGGTGCATGTGCTGGCCGACAATTACAACCAGACGCTTGCCCTGTCGGTGGCGCAGCAGCGCGGCCTGCGCGACCTGGATGCACAGGGCCGGCTGATGCGTGACCTGGAATCGCGCGGCAAGCTGGACCGCGGCGTGGAATTCCTGCCGGGCGATGCGGCGCTTACCGCGCTGGCCCATGAGGGCAAGGGGCTGACGCGCCCCGAACTGGCGGTTCTGCTGGCCTATGCCAAGCTGGACCTGGACGCCGAAGTGCTGGCCAGCACCCTGCCCGACGATCCGGTATTTGAATCCCTGTTGTCCGGCTATTTCCCGCCGGCCGCCGTCGCCGCGTTCCCAGAGGAACCGGGCCACCACCGCCTGCGGCGTGAAATCATCAGCACGGTGCTGATCAACACCATCATCAATCTGGCGGGTATCGTGTTCGTGCTGCGTACCCGCGAGGTGACCGGCCTATCCTCGGCGCAGATCGCGCGCGGCTTTGTGCTCAGCGATGGCGCCTTTGGCCTGTCGGCGCTCAAAGCCCGCATCGACGCGCTGGATCTCAAAGTGGATGCGGCGATCCAGACGCGGCTTTATTCCGATATCGCCGACCAGTTCCGCATCGCCACGCGCTGGTTCCTGGCGCATGTATCCGGCGACGCGCCCATCACCGACACCGTGGCGCAATATCGCGCCGGCGTGGAAGCGCTGCGCGAGAATTACAAGCTGACCCAGGCCGATCAGGACGGCATCGCCGAACTGACCGGCGCAGGCGTGCCCGAAGATCTGGCGCGGGACATGGTGCTGCTGGATCCGCTGGCGGCGGCGCTGGACGTGGCGCTGCTGGCGCATGAGACAAGGCTGCCGCCGGGCAAGGTGGCGCCGCTTTATTTCCAGCTGGGCGAGACCCTGGGCCTGGACCGGCTGCGCAGCCTGGCCAGCCGCTATGCGCCGCCCGAACATTGGGACCGGCTGGCGCTGCGCCGGCTGCTGGACGATCTGTCCCAGTCCCAACGCAGCATCACGGCCAAGCTGCTGGCCAGCGGCGGTACCGTGGACGACTGGGCCAGAAAACAAGGTGACGCGCTGGAACGCACCCGCACATTCCTGTGCACCTTGGATGCCAGCGGCGAACTGAGTGTCGCCAAGCTGATGCTGGCTTCCAGCCAGATCCAGAATCTGGGGTAGATGGCGCAGCCGCGCCCAAGCCTGTAACGGCCCATGGCGCGAAGGCGCCATAAAATATACTGCTGAATGCGTGGAGAGCCGTTCCGTCCTGACTTCGCTGATCACGGGTGCCATCGCGGCCCTTTTGCTGTGCGCGCCCGCGCATGCCCAGCGCCGGCGCGAGGCGCCCAAGGAATGGGATATCACCCTGGGCGCTGCTGTGGCCTCGCGGCCCAGTTTCGAAGGCAGTGACCGCAGCATCGTGCGCGCCCTGCCGTTCGTCACGGTGCGCTGGCGCGATACCATTTCTCTGGGCGAAGGCGGGCTCAGCGTCACCGGCCATCTGAAGAATTTCCGCTTCGGCGGCGGGCTGATCGTCGATGGCGGCCGCAAGGATCACAGCACCGGCGGGATTTTCGAATCCGGCGACGACCGGCTGCGGGGCTTGGGCACAATTAAAGCCTCGCCAGGCTTTCGCGTTTTCGCATCCACCCGGCTCAGCCTGTTCAATTTCGAAGTCTCCGCCGTCAAATCCCTGAACCACGGTGTGACCGGAACCGTCGGCCTGTCGTCGGCGCTGCCGCTGGGCAAAAAGCTGTTCCTGATGCCGCATGTCCGCGCCACCTGGGCGGACGACAAGACCATGCAGACTTATTTCGGCGTTACGCCCGCCCAGGCGGCCGCTTCGGCCTTCCCGCGCTTCAATGCCGCCAGCGGCTTCAAGGATGTGCGGGCCGGCGCCAACCTGATCTACCGCATCAACAATCATTGGTTTGTCGGCACCGATGTCGGCGTCACGCGTCTTTTGGGCGATGCCGCCCTCAGCCCCATCAGCCTCCGCGACACCAACGTCACGGTGATGGGCATGGCGGGTTACCGCTTCTGACGCTGTGTATGCGGCGCAAACTTTCCATTCCTCCGTTTCCAAATTTGTCGTAAGATGTCGCCGCATCCAGAACTGGCAAATAAAAACAGATGCTCGGGGGCGCATGGGGGGATCACCGTCTTTAATCGGCTCGCTGGCCGTCTGGCCGGGCCTGTTCAACGCGTCCGAACTGGACGCGCTCGTGCGGCTGGGCGACGGGCTGACACTGGAAAAGGCAGAGCTGTCTGCC
>CANBZE010000001.1 GCA_947373775.1 Alphaproteobacteria bacterium | reverse complement strand
GTGGCGGGCAAGTGCGGTTTCGTCGCCGAGCGCTGGATCAGCGGCAGCACCGAGACCATTCCGGCCATGCCGGGCACCTCGGTGTCGCTGAACTTCTCCAAGGACAAGGGGCAGAGTTGTCTCTATGTCGGCGACAATTCCAACATGACGATCTATCTGCTCAACCGTGCCAATTTGCAGGAGCTGGGACGGCTGGGCCGCTCAGGCCGCAATGCCGGCCAGTTCCACTGGCTGCACCAGGTCAGCCTGGACAGCCAGGGCAACATCTATACGGCGGAAGTCGATACCGGCAAGCGCATCCAGAAATTCGTGCGCTATGGCGCGGTGGGATGCAGTGGCACCGGCTCCGAAACGGTGGGCGGCGTGGTGGTGAAGTAGCTAGGCGCGGCTGCGCCAGCCTTCCCATTGCAGCCAAAGCGTGATTGCCACGCACAGGCTTGCGGTGATGATGGCTGCCGCCTCCAGGCTTTCGATTCCCGCGATATAGCCGAAGGTGTGGCACACGGTGAGGCCGAAGCAGGCATAGTTCCAGCGTTGCAGGCTCTTCCAGCCGGGCAGGCCCAGCTTGCGCAGCGAAGCGTCGTTGGATGTGACCAGTAGCGCCAGCAGGATCAGGGCGGCGAACAGGCCGGTGAAATTGGCGAAGCCGAACATGTCATGCCGTATCGGCAGCAGATGTTCCTGGGCCTTTTCATAGATGTAATAGAGCCAGGGTCGCCCGCGCAGATGCACGCACTGGCCGATCCCGGCATGCAGGACGCCGGTGATCCCGGCCCAGATGCCGATATCGCGGCGCAGATCCACCGACAAGGCTTGTGGCTTGCGGGTCAAGACGCGCCACGGGCCGATCGCCAGGGTCACCGTCAACAGCACCAGCGCCGGCCAGGCGGTGGAAAAGCTCAGCCGGGTGATGACGTCGGGATAGGGCCGGGTGACATAGAAAAGCCAAACGACGGCCGCCGTTACCAGGGCAAAAGGAAGATGATGCCGCCACAGGCGGCGCCAAAGGCGCGGGCTCATGCGGAGCGTCAAAGAGCCGAGGCGAACTTGGCCCGGGTCTTGGCGGTGACTTCTTCCAGAGTGACGCCGGGCGCCAGCTCAACCAGCGTCAGCCCCTTCTTGCCGCGTTCCAGGGTAAAGACGCAGAGGTCGGATATGATCATGTCGACGCATTGGGTGCCGGTCAGCGGCAGATCGCACTTCTTCAGGATCTTGCTCTCGCCCGCCTTGTTGGTGTGTTCCATCACCACGACGATCTTCTTGACGCCGGCCACCAGGTCCATGGCGCCGCCCATGCCCTTGACCATCTTGCCCGGGATCATCCAGTTGGCGATGTCCCCGTCTTCGGACACTTCCATCGCGCCCAGCACCGACAGGTCGATATGGCCGCCGCGGATCATGGCGAAGCTGTCGGCCGATGAGAAATAGCTGGTCATCGGCAATTCGGTGATGGTCTGCTTGCCGGCGTTGATCAGGTCGGCATCTTCCTCGCCCGGATAGGGGAAGGGGCCCATGCCCAGCATGCCGTTCTCGCTCTGCAGGGTAACTTTCAGGCCAGCGGGAATGTAATTGGCCACCAGGGTCGGGATGCCGATCCCCAGATTGACGTAGAAGCCATCTTTCAACTCGCGCGCGGCGCGGGCGGCGATGTCTTCGCGAGACCAGCCCATTATACGCCTCCCGTGCCAGAATTTTTTGAATCAGGACGGGGACGCGTCGTCACCCGCTCGATCAGCTTCTTGTAGTCACGGCCTTGCACGATGCGCTGCACGAAAATTCCCGGCGTGTGGATGGTGTCCGCGTCGAGCTGGCCCGGCTCGACCAGTTCTTCCACTTCGGCGATGGTGACCTTGCCGGCCGTGGCCATTACCGGATTGAAATTGCGCGCGGTCTTGCGATAGACGAGGTTGCCTTCGGTGTCGCCCTTCCAGGCCTTGACGATGGACAGGTCGGCCTTCAGCCAGCGCTCGCGCACATAGGTGAGGCCGTCGAACACTTCGGTGGGCTTGCCGTCCGCCACCACCGTGCCGACGCCAGTGCGGGTATAGAAGGCGGGAATCCCGGCGCCGCCGGCGCGGATGCGCTCCGCCAGGGTGCCTTGCGGGTTCAGCTCCAGCTCCAACTTGCCGGTGAGGTAGAGTTCTTCGAACAGCTTGTTCTCGCCGACATAGGACGAGATCATCTTCTTGATCTGGCCGCTGTTCAGCAGCACCCACAGGCCCAGCCCGTCGGCGCCGCAATTGTTGGCGATGACGGTGATGTTCTTAACCCCGTCTTCCTTCAGCGCGGTGATCAGGTTTTCGGGATTGCCCGACAGGCCGAAACCGCCCGACATCACGGTCATGCCGTCAAAGGTCAGGCCTTTGAGGGCCGCCGCCGCATCGGGATAGACTTTGCTTTCGGCCACAGGCGGTTCCCCTCAAGTCTTTTGTTTAGTTCGCATTGCAGCATGGGCCAGCGCAAGGGACAAAGCGGCGCGCTTTTAAGCCGTTGATTTGTAATATTTTCTGCCGGTTCCTTGCCGCCATGCCGGGGGGCCGGTACAACCCCCGCCAACTCGAAGATTCAGCAGATTCCCATGTCCCCGCCCAAACAAGTCAAACCCAAGGCCAGGCTGCCGCGCGGCTTCCGCGATCGTGGCGCCGCCGAAATCATGGCCGAGCAAAAAATGCTGGCGACCATTCGCAGCGTCTATGAAAGCTATGGCTTCGATCCCTTGGAGACGCCGGCCTTCGAATATACCGACGCGCTGGGCAAGTTCCTGCCCGACGTGGATCGCCCCAATGAAGGCGTGTTCTCGCTCAAGGACGATGACGAACAGTGGATGAGCCTGCGCTATGACCTGACGGCGCCGCTCGCCCGCCATGTCGCGGCCAACTTCCAACATCTCGCCAAGCCGTTCCGCCGTTACCAGGTGGGCAGCGTGTGGCGCAACGAAAAGCCCGGTCCCGGCCGCTACCGCGAATTCACCCAGTTCGACGCTGACACGGTGGGCAGCGCCAGCGCGTCGGCCGATGCCGAACTGCTGATGATGCTGTCCGACACGCTGGAGGCGCTGGGTCTCAAGCGCGGCGATTACATCGTCAAGCTGAACAATCGCAAACTGCTGGATGGCGTTCTGGAAGCCAGCGGCGTGGCGCTGGAAGATCGCGTGCGGCGTGGCATCGTGCTGCGTGCCATCGACAAGATCGACCGGCTTGGTGTCGAAGGTGTTTCGGCGTTGTTGGGTGAGGGCCGCAAGGACGAATCCGGCGACTTCACCAAGGGCGCGGGACTGACCGCTGACCAGGCCCATCGCATATTGGCCTTTGTCGCCCCCGATGCGGCAGACGAAGACGCACACCTGCGCCAGATCGGCACCCTGGTGGGATCGAGCGCTGTCGGCGCAGCCGGTCTCAACGAACTGGAACAGATCGTGCGGCTGCTGCAGGCTTGCGGCTATGGACCCGACCGGGTGCTGTTCGACACCGGCGTGGTGCGCGGGCTGGATTACTACACCGGCGCGGTGTTCGAGGCGCAACTGACCTTCCCCATCCAGAACGAAGACGGTGAAGACGTCGTGTTCGGCTCGGTGGCGGGCGGCGGGCGTTATGACGATCTGGTGGCGCGCTTCACCGGACAGCAGGTGCCGGCCACCGGCGTTTCCATCGGCGTGTCGCGCCTGATGAGCGCGCTGACCTCGCGCGGGCTTGTGGGCGCGGCCGTCTCTCCGCTGGTGGTCGTCACGGTGTTCGACAAGGCCGAAGCGGCGGCGTCTTTTGCCATGGTGCAGGAATTGCGCGCCGCCGGCATCCGCGCCGAGGCCTATGTCGGCAACGGCAAGATGGGCGATCAGTTCAAATATGCCGACAAGCGCGGCGCGGCCATCGCGATCATTGAGGGCGGTGATGAGCGCGCCCGGGGCGAAGTCACCTTGAAGGACCTCGCGCTGGGCGCCGAGCTGGCCAAGTCGGTGGAAAGCCGCGCCGAATGGGTAGCCAATCGCGAGGCGCAGAAGAGCGTTTCGCGCAGCGGCCTGGTGGCGGAAGTAAAGGCGATGCTGAAGGGCAGGGCCTGATGCCCGCCTTTCCCTATTACGACGGCAAGGCGATTGAAGCGTTGAACGGCCAGGCGGTGTCACTGCTGGGCCTGTTCGCCAGCCGTGGTTACGGCCGCGAAGAACCGGCGGTGCTGCAGCCGGCCGAGATTTTCCTGGACCGCTCCGGCGAAGAAATCCGCCGCCGCACGTTCACCCTGATGGACCCGTCGGGCCGCGAGCTATGCCTGCGTCCCGATCTCACCATTCCCATCTGCCGCGAAGCGGTGATGAGCAAACGCAGTTTTCCGGCGCGCATCGCCTATAACGGGCTGGTATTCCGTCACCAGCCAGGCGAACCGCATCGCCCCACCCAGTTCTTCCAGGCGGGCGTGGAGTTGCTGGGCCTGGAAGACCGCGCCGCGGGTGAAACCGAAATCCTCTCCCTGGTGGTGGATGCGCTGAAGGTTTGCGGGTTGTCGGATTTCACCATCCGCATGGGTGATTTGGCGTTGTTCAATGCGTTGGTGGATGCGCTGGCGCTGCCGGCGGGCTGGCGCTCGCGCCTCAAGCGCCATTTCTGGCGCGCCGGTTATGTCGAAAGCCTGCTCTATTGGCTGGGCCACGGCGACGGCAAGGCCAAGCTGCCGGGCACCCGCGAAGAAATCGAAGCCTTGCTGGATGCGCGCGGCGACGCGCCGATGGCAGGGCGCACGCGCGAAGACATCATCACCCGTGCCTTGGACCGGGCGGCGGATGCGGCGAAGCTGCACTTGGATGCCAAGATCTCCGACGTCATCGCCCAGCTGCTGGACATTTCGGGCCCCGCCGAAGAGTCCCTGGCCAAAGTGCGCGCACTTCTGGCGACGGCCGGCATCAACCTGGACCCGCAACTGGCGGCGATGGACGCGCGGCTGGCGACCCTGAAATCGCTGAACATCGATCCGGCGCGGGTGCAGTTCACCGCCCATTTCGGCCGCAACATGGAATATTACACCGGCTTTGTGTTCGAGCTGTGGGCGCGAGACAAGGAAGGCCCGGTGCAGATCGCCGGCGGCGGCCGCTATGACACGATGATGGAGATGCTGGGCGCCAAGAAGCTGGTCAGCGCTATCGGCTGCGCCATCCGTACCGAGCGTGTGCTGGCCGCCAAGCGGGGAGGCAAGTGATGCTGACCCTCGCCATCCCTTCCAAGGGGCGATTGAAAGACAATTGCAACGCCTGGTTTGCCGAGCGCGGCGTGGTGATGGAACAGACGGCGGGTGCGCGCGGCTATCGCGCCAGCTTCGCCGGCATGCCCGATGTCGAAGTCATGCTGCTGTCGGCGGGCGAAATCGCGTCTTCTCTGCTGGCCGGCGACATTCACCTGGGGATCACCGGCGAGGACCTGCTGCGCGAGGAAGCACCGGAGCTGACCGGCCGCATGCATCTCATCAAGCCGCTGGGCTTCGGCTTTGCCGATGTGGTGGTGGCGGTGTCGGCCTATTGGATCGACGTGGCGACCATGGCGGACCTGGACGATGTCTGCGCTGCCTATGCCGGCAAGCACAAGCGCCGGTTGCGAGTCGCGACCAAGTACGCCCAGCTCACGCGACAATTCTTCGCCCTCAACCGCATTTCCGATTACCGCATCGTGTCGTCACAGGGCGCCACCGAAGGCGCGCCCGCCGCCGGCACCGCCGAAGTGATTGTAGATATCACCACCACAGGCGCGACCCTGCGCGACAATGGCCTTAAGATTCTGGACGATGGGGTGATCCTGAAAAGCCAGGCGCAGCTGGCGGCATCTCTTACCGCCGACTGGGATGCGGAGTCGCGCAAGGCGTGCGAAGGGCTTCTGACGAAGCTCGATTCCGCAGGGCCCCTCTATGCCGCTTTGGCAGCGCAGCTTCCGCGCTAAGGCGTTTGCGCGTTCTGCATGTCCGGATCGGCGACATGTTCCTTCTTCCAGCGCATCGCCGCTTCGATGCGGGTGCGCCCGGAGGGATGATCATAGAAGATGATCTCCTCCCACTTGCCCGGCTCCAGCTTGCGATAGGTGGAAAGCTTCAGCATCACGGTTGCGAAAGCATCAGGCTTGCGCACAGCATCCAGCCCGAAAATGTCCGCCTGGTATTCGGTGGTGCGCGAAATCGTATTGGTCACCGGCGTCGCCAGGAGCATGTAGATGTTGGCCAGCGCGATCAGCAGCGGTAGTCCTGCCACATCGCTCACCTTTCGCACCTGCCATTGGCCGCCGAACATGTCGCAGGCCAGCAGGAAGGCGCGATTGACGAGGGCAAAGCCCACCAGGATCACCAGCGCCGCCAGCAGAAGCAGGCGGGTCATGTGATCCATCACGTAATGGCCCATCTCATGGCCCAGCACCGCCAGCACTTCGTCACTGCTGCCCTGTTTCAGCAGATTGTCGTTCAGCGATATGCGCGCCGTGCCGAACAGGCCGGAGACATTGGCCGATACCCGGTTCGACTGGCGCGAGGCATCCACCAGCCAGACATTGTCCACCGGCACTTCGTTGGCGCGGGCCAGCGACAGGATCTGGGATTTCAGCGGGCTGGCCGGTAGCGGCGAATAATGGTTGTAGAGCGGGGCGACAAAGATCGGCCAGATCACCACCGTCACCACTTCAAAAGCGATCATCAGGCCCGCGCCCCACACCCACCAGCCTTCGCGCGCCCGGCGGATGGCGGCATAGAGCACCGGCAAGAGCAGCACCATGGCGGCGAAGTTCAGCGCGAAGCCGATGCCAAAGTCCCCCAGCCATTGCCAGAAATTCTGGTTGGACAAGCCGTAGGCATGCTCGCGGAAGAAACCCTCATAGAGCACGATCGGGAATGTCATCAGCGTGGTCAGCGGCACATAGACCGCGACATACAGCATGACTTGATACGTGCGACTGTGAGTACGCTCTTCCACCCAGTCGCTGATGCGGCTGGAGATTTGCAGCCACAGAAGAATGCTGGCCACGGCAAGGCCGTAGATCAGATCGACGACCTGCAGCCAGTAGCCGCCTTCGAAATAGGCGTCGGACTTGGCGCGCGCCGCGCCGCTGATCCGCGCCAGATATTTGTCCGTCGCCTTGGCGGCATCGAAAGTGGGCGGCGCCATGCTGGGCAGGGCGCCGACCTGGACATGCGCGGTGGGCGCGGCGCGTGGTCCCAGCTGTACAGGCGCGTCCGATACCGCGGGCTGCGCCATCACCGGCGCCGCCAGAGCGGCTAAGAACAACAGGACGGTGGCGATCCGGTGCAAGGCCATGAGCGTTTTTCCCCGCGCGCAGCCTAACAGGATTTGTCGGGCCCTGAAGCCCTTATTGCTGCTAGGATGAATCACAATGTCTCGCCCCATTTTCGCCGTCATGCTTCTTGTCCTCGCGCCCATGGCGGCCCAAGCCGCGGTCGGCGCCGCGCCATGGGTGCCGGACCAGGCGCATTATCGCCGCTGCCTGGCGGACAGCAGCGCCAATCCCTCCATCGCGCTGGCCGATGCGGAAGCCTGGATAAAAGCCGGCGGCGGCGTGCCGGCGGAACATTGCGCCGCCCTGTCGCTGGTCAGTCTCAAGCGTTATCCCGAAGCGGGCGCGCGGTTGGATCGTATTGCCGGCGGACGCGCCACATTGGACGTGCAGTTCCGGATCGCGCTGTACGACCAGGCCGGCAATGCCTGGCTGCTGGCGGGTGAGGGCGCCAAGGCGGTGCAAAGCTTCACAGGCGCGCTGACATTGTCAGCCGGCGATCCCGACCTGTTCACCGACATGGCGCGCGCCCAGGCGATGGTGCGCAACTGGCATGAAGTGGTGCTGGACCTGAATGCGGCCCTGCAGCTTTCGCCGCGCCGCGCCGACCTGCTGGTGCTACGGGCCAGTGCCCGCCGCGCGCTAAAACAGTATGCCGAGGCACGCGCCGACATCGACAATGCGTTGAAGCTGAAACCCGGCGACGGCGACGCTTTGGTGGAAAGCGGTTTGCTGCGCAAGCAACTGGGCGATCTGGGTGGGGCGCGGCGCGATTTCCAGGCGGCGCTGAAAAACGCGTCCGGCGTGGCCGCTGCCGAAGCGCGCGAAAATCTCGACGGGCTGAAACCTTAGAAATCCAGTTCGGCGTAATGCGATACCGGCGGCTGGCCGGGAACGCGATCGGCCAGCAGCGAGCGGAAGGCGGGCCGTGACTTCATCCGCACATACCATTCGGCGGCGGTGGGGAAATCGGTCCAGGGCACTTCGCCGAAATAATCCAGCGCCGACAGGTGCGCCGCCACCGCCAGGTCGCCCAATGTGGTTTCGCGGCAAGCGAGGTTGCCATTGGTCTCGGCCGCCGTGCCGATCGCTTTCAGCGCCAGTTTCAGTTCCTCGCGGCCGGCACGGATCACGTTCATGTCCGGCGCGCGGCTGAAACCGGCGCCGGTGAAACGCGGCGCGGCTTTCTCATAGACGATGCGCTGGGTCACCTGTTCGTGGAATGGCCCCATCGCCCAGTCCACCCAGCGCAAACAGGCCAGGCGCGCCGCATCGTCGGCGGGCGCCAGGGGATGATCGGGATAATGATTTTCCAGGTAATCCAGGATCGCCCACACGCCTTCGGCGCGGGTACCGTCCAGATCCACGAATACCGGCATGGACTGTTTGGGATCGTCCGACATCGCCGGATCGCAGGCCACCCGCTTTTCCCCCACCATCAGGCGGGCCAGGCGGCAACTGGGTGACAGCATCAGGTGAATCAGGCGGCGCATCCGTCCTCAAGTAGCGAAGCGGTAGGACAAAAGAAAGAGCGAGTTTTTGTAAGCGAGCCGCCTATTTAACGCAAAAGTTCAGCCCGTCGCGCATCACCATCGCCCCGCGTCCCTGCAACATCCCGGCGCGGCGGCGGACATAGCGGCCCGGATGCGCGGCTTTCCACTTGTGGGGATTGGGCAGGATGGCGGCCAGCCGGGCGGCCTGGTCCCCGGTCAGCGAACCGGCATCGGTTCCAAAGTAGGCGCTGGCCGCAGCCTCGGCCCCAAAAATGCCATCACCCCAGTCCACCAGATTGAGATAGGCCTGAAGGATGCGCTTCTTGGGCCACAGCGCCTCCATCATCACGGTGAGATAGGCCTCCAGTCCCTTGCGGATCCAGCTGCGCATGGGAACCAGGAATAGCGTGCGGGCAGTCTGCTGGGAAATGGTGCTGGCGCCGCGCATCGGCTTGTTCGGATGGCGCTTATGGTCCTCCATCGCCTTGTTGATGTTGACCCAGTCGAAGCCGTTATGGGTGCAGAAATTCTGATCCTCGGCGCCGATCACTGCCCGCTCCAGCCGGGGCGAAATGTCGTCGGCCCAAGCATAGGACGCGCCTTTGCCTTGTCCCAGGCTGACCAGCATCTCCGGGGTGCCGGGAATGGGCAGGAACCGGAAAATCAGCAGCAGCAGGATGGGGGCCGGGACCAGCAGGACGAACAGCGAAAGCGCCAGCTTCCACAGCCAGCCATGCCCGCGCCACAGCCCGATTCCCTTCCCCGCCATGCGCCACCATAACAAACTTTATAGGATGCGCGATGTGCGGCGCGATGCTAACTCTTCGGCGCTTCTGACCGGGATTCGCTCATGCACGATATGCTGTTGTCCGTGATCCTGGGCGTGGTCGAAGGCATCACCGAATTCCTGCCCATATCCTCGACCGCGCATCTGCTGGTAACCGAGCGTCTGCTGGGGCTGGGCGAGGACTGGGAAGCCTTCACCGTGGTGATCCAGCTGGGCGCGATCCTGGCGGTGGTGGCGATCTATTTCCAGGTGTTCTGGAAGGCGCTGATCGGCTTGCCATCGTCTGCCGATGCGCGACGCTTCGCACTGGGGCTGATCTTGGCGTTGCTGCCATCGGTGGTGGCGGGCCTTGTCTTGAAGAAATTTCTGGACCGGGTGCTGCTGGATCCGGCCCATGCCATGCCCTTCATCGCGGGCTGCTGGATCGTGGGCGGCATCATCATTCTGGTGTTCGAGCGCATCACACCAAAGGCCCGCTTTCTGGAAGGCGACAGGCTGTCTCTGTCCAAGGCGTTCCAGATCGGCTGCTGTCAGGTGCTGTCCATTATCCCGGGCGTGTCGCGCTCCGGCGCCACCATCCTGGGCGGCGAGATGCTGGGTGTGGACCGCCGCGCCGCGACTCTGTTCACTTTCTACCTGGCCGTGCCCACCATGATGGGCGCCACCATCCTGGAGCTGCATCAAAAGGCAGGCGCGCTCAGCCATGGCCAGGGGCTGAACATCGCAATCGGCTTTGTGGTGTCGTTCGCGGTGGCGTTCTTCGTGATCCGGCAATTCCTTGCCGTCGTCACGAAGCATGGCCTGAAGCCCTTCGGCTGGTACCGCATCATCGCCGGCATCGCCCTGATCGGCTACTTAGCTGTTCACTGAACCCGGGGCAGGCGCGTATTCGCCCTTGGCGCGATAGCGCCACAGGTAAGACGGGATTACCGCTTCCACCGAAGTCGGTGTGATGCCGAGGTCGGCCAGGCCCGCCGCAGTGGGCGCCACGACATTGTCGTGCTTGAGCAGCTTCACCTGATCCATCGTCAATAGCGGGTTGGGCAGCAGCTGCAGGAAGGCCGCCTTCAGCGATGCGATGGCAAAGGGCAGGGGTACCAGTGCGCGCTTGCGCCCGGTCTCGCGCAGGATGATCTGCAGCAGTTCCTTGAAGGAATAGGTGGCGGGGCCGCCCAGCTCATAGGTGCGGCCGTCCTGCCGGGACAGCGCAGTGACGATGGCCTGCGCCACATCGCCCACGAACACCGGCTGGAAGCGGGTATGGCCGCCGCCCACCAGTGGCAGGATGGGGGAGAAGCGCGCCATGGCGGCGAACTTGTTGAAGAAGCCGTCTTCGGGTCCGAAGATGATGGAGGGGCGCAGGATCACCGCATTGGGGAATGCTTCACGCACCGCCTGTTCGCCTTCGGCCTTGGTCACTGCATATTCGGCGTCGGCATTGGCATCGGCGCCGATCGCTGAGACATGCACCAGCGCGCCGACCCCCGCCGCCGCGGCAGCCTGGGCGATATGGGCGGCGCCTTCGGCCTGCACGTCTTCGAAAGTCTGGCCCTTCTGGAACAGGATGCCGGTCAGGTTGATCACCGCGTCCGCGCCCATCACCGCATGGGCGACAGATTCGGCATCCGAGACATCGCATTTGACGAAATCGATCTGGCCCACCGTGCCCAGCGGCCGCAGGAAGAATCCGCGAGCGGGATGGCGCGTCGCCACCTTGATCCGCCAGCCGGCCCGGGCCAGCGCCCGCACCGTGTGGCGGCCCAGAAAGCCGGAGCCGCCGAAAACCGTGACCAGTTTGGTGTTCATGACGCGAGTTTCCGAAGCAAAGGGGCGGGAATCTGGGGGCCATATTAGGCCCCCGGTGGGGGTCCGCGACAGGGGCTTTTTGGCCGCAAATGCAGGGAAAAACCCAATGTTGGCCTGATATTGACTTGGGGGTCCCCCGCCCCTAAACATCGCGCCCTTGCCCGGAAGGCCTCGGCTTTCCGGTACGCCCAGATGGCGGAATTGGTAGACGCACTAGTTTCAGGTACTAGCGCTGCAAGGCGTGGAGGTTCGAGTCCTCTTCTGGGCACCATTTTCAAAAAACCCGCCGGCGAAAGCCGGCGGGTTTTTTCATGCTGGGCGCCCTTGCTGTTCGCCCTATGCGGCTTGGTGGTAGCGTTGGCCCACAGACCGGAACAAGGGGCGCAGCATGAACAGCAAGATTTGCAGAAGTCTTTTTGCAGCGATGCTGCTGGCCGCACCCGCTTCCGCTGCGACCATCACCTACAAGAATTCCGACGTGCCGTATCTGGGGTCGCGCGTGGCGATCCCCGTGACCCAGGAGCGCCAGGCGATCATGGAGGCGACGCAGACGGAATATCTGCGCGAGCAGGCGGTGCTGAAGATCGGCAAGCTGCGGGAAGTGCCGGACTCCCACAGTCCGGTGGATCAGCCCAATGTCCCCAATTATGATGAGGCGGCGTCCGCGCCCTATCCCTATACCTCCGATGTCCTGCGGCTGAACGACGGCAAGCAGACGGCCAGCGCCGCGCAATGGTGGAAACAGCGCCGTCCCCAGATCGTCGAAGCCTTCGACCACGAGATTTTCGGCCGCGCGCCCAAGGTGACACCGAAGGTCACGTGGGTTGTGACCGACACCAAAACGGAAAGCGTCGGCGGCATCGCCGCTGTCACCCGCCGCTTCGATGGCCGGGTGGACAATTCCGGCGATCCCGCCATCAAGGTGGATATCGACATGGCGGTGACCTTGCCCGCCAACGCGAAGGGCAAGGTGCCGGTGATCATCCAGTTCGGGGCGGTCAATCCGCAGCCTTTCCCCGGCGCGCCGCTACCGCCGCCAGGACCGGATTGGAAAGCGCAAATATTGGCCAAGGGCTGGGGTTATGCGGTGCTCGATCCCAATAGCGTGCAGCCCGACAATGGTGCTGGTCTCACCATCGGCATCATCGGCCTGGTCAACAAGGGCCGGCCGCGCAAGATGGACGACTGGGGCGCCTTGCGCGCCTGGGCCTGGGGCGCCAGCCGCGCGCTGGATTATCTGAAAAACGATCCGCATGTGGCGGCGGACAAGATCGGAATCATGGGCCATTCACGCAACGGCAAGGCCGCAATCCTTGCCATGGCCTATGATCCGCGCTTTGCCATTGGCTTCATCAGTTCGTCCGGCGCGGGCGGGGTGAAGCTGTTTCACCATTATTTCGGTGAGACGTTGGAGAATGTCGCTGCCGCCAATGAATTTCACTGGATGGCCGGCAACTTCCTGAAATACGCCGCCGACCCTTTGAGTGTGAATGATCTGCCGGTGGATATGGATGCGCTGGCGGCCTTGTGCGCGCCCCGGCCGCTGTTCATCGGCGCCGGCGCCTCCTCGCAAGGCGATGCCTGGGTGGATGCACGGGGCATGTGGCTGTCGGCAGCGGGGGCGAACCTGGCCTATCGCCTGTTGGGCAAGACGGGGCTGGGGAGCGATCGGCAGCCGCCCATGCTGACTGCAACGGTTTCCGGCGACATCGGTTTTCGCCAGCATGACCAGGGCCACACGCCCGCGCCCAACTGGCCGGCCTTCCTGGACTTTGCGAGCCGCTGGCTGGACTGACGGTTACGCGGCGATACGATCCGCCTGCGTTCGCGGAAGTTCCACCGTCACGATGGTTCCGACCTTTTCCGTACTTTCGATGCGCAGATTTCCGCCATGCTGCGCCACCAGCGCCTTCACCAGCGCCAGGCCCAGCCCCGTGCCTTCGCGCGCCAGCATGGGATCGTTGTTGGCCTGTTCGAAGGCCTCACCGATGCGCGACAATATGTTGGCGGGAATGCCGATGCCGGTGTCGCGAACCTTCAGCACCGCCTTGCCGCCTTCCATCGCGACGATGATTTCCACCGTGCCGCCCTTGCGCGTGAACTTCACCGCGTTGGACAGCAGGTTTAGCAGGATCTGTTTGCAGGCACGGGGGTCCGCGGTCAGCAGCATCGGTCCTTCCGGCAGGGTCGTCACCAGGATGATGCCGTTGCTTTCGGCGCGGCGGCGGGTCAGGCGCAGGCTATAATCCACAGTTTCTGCCAGATCGATTTCGTGCAGGTCGATGGTAAACTTGCCGGCCTCGATCTTGGCCAGATCCAGGATATCAGACACAAGATTGAGCAGGTGGTTGCCGGATTCGTTGATCAGCCCGGCATATTCCTCATAGCCCGCGTGCATGGGTCCGAAGATGCGGTGTTGCATCATGTCGGAAAATCCGATGATGGCGTTCAGCGGCGTGCGCAATTCGTGGCTCATATTGGCCAGGAATTCCGACTTGACCCGGTTGGAGGTCTCAGCGGTCTCCTGGGCAACGCGACTGTTCACCAGTGCCTTTTCCAGCTTGGCGCGTTCGATCGAACTGTTGCGAAACATCTGCAGCGCGCCGGCGAACTGGCCGATCTCGTCATGACGGTCGCGGAAGGGAATTTCGGTCTTCAGTTTGCCGGCCGCGATGGCCTGCATGCTCTTGGTAATGGCGCGCAGGGGACGGATGACGCCCCACATCAGGTAGATGGCGGCGGAACTGGCCAGGGCGATGGATGCCAGCATCAGGGCGATAGCGATGTAAAAATTGCGCTTGGCGATGGCCGCTTGGGAAGCGGCATAACGCTCCGTCAGGTCCAGCGCGGTGTCCGGCACCGACATGAGCGAGGTTACGCTCGCATTGGAAAGCCTCATCCAGTCTTCCGCACTCATGGGCGCGGGCTGGCCGGACGACAACATCTGCACGACCGCGTTCCGGCGGGCCGCGAACACCGTGAAATAGTTCCAGTTGGCGCGTGCCACCGCCGCTTTCATGGCCGGCGGAAATTCGGGCAGGCGGGCATCGTCATTCACGATGGTCCAGGATGCCGTCACGCGGCCTTTATACTCGGCCATGTCCTGCAGCACTTTGTGGGTCGGGGCGCCGCCATCGAGAATGGCGTCCATGATGATGTGGCGCTCGCCGCCGGCGTCGCTGCGCGCCTGCCAACTGGTGTCGCTGACCCGCAACATTTCGTTTATCAGGGGATCGGCGGATGACAGACTGCGCGACAGTGATACCGATTTGCGGTTCATGACACTCAGAATGGCGTTGATCAGGCGCAGCCGTTCGTCGACGACACGGGAGGGTCGCTGGTATACCGGACGGCCGATCGTATCCACGACATCGGGCATCAACCGGTCATAGGCCGCGTACACCGCCAGCATCTCATCATAGCCGGCGGAGAAATGGTTGGAATTGTGCTGATGCAGGTGCGCGATGCTTTTGTTCGAGCGGACGTGCAGCGCCGCTATCTCCTTTTGCAGCGCCGGACTGGCTGGTTCGGTCTGCTCCATCGCCAGGTCGAGGGTGCCACCTTCCAGGCGCAACGCCTGCAGCGAGGAAATCATGTCGTGCTTGACGGTGACGACGGACAGGATGCGGTCGGCGTCGCGCTGGCGGTCGAAAGCGGACTTGGCGATGACCGCAAACACCGACACCAGGACCACGACCAGAAGGCCGGTGATGATGGTCAAGGTTTTGGACAAGGAATACTGCACTGGACGCCCCGGACTGGACGCCCAGTGTACCGCCGCAATGATGAGGGGAGCCTTAAGGCATGGCGGGCAGCAACATGACAAGGCGCGAAAAACAGCGTTAGTGAAAAGTAAATCTGCTCATGGCGGCAGCAGGCGGGCTTCCAACCCGGTGGCGGCGTTCAACACCGGGTTTGCCGCCGAGCTGTTCACCGTCACATCATAGCGCCCCGCCGGCACGGCCCAGCGCCGCCTTTGGGTGGACCAGTCGGCCAGTAGGCGCGGATCGGCGTCCACTGTGACGCGCTGGCTCGCGCCGGGCGCCAGATCAATATTGCTCCAGCCGATCAGGCGCTGGCCCGTGGTCTTGCCCCGGCCGGTGACATAAACCTGCGGCGTGTCACGGCCCGGACGATTGCCGGTGTTGGTGACGGTGAAGCTGGCATGGATGGTGTTGCCCTCGCTGCGCAGTTTCAGGTCGTCATAGCGGAAGCTGGTATAGGAAAGGCCAAAGCCGAAGGGGAACAGCGGCGTCAGGCCCTTGCGGTCATACCAGCGATAGCCGACATCCGATCCCTCGATGTCGTAATTCACATGCTGCCGGCCATCGAAGCCGAACAAGCCATCCAGCACGGGACGCGGCGTCTGCTCCAGCGAGGCGGGGAAGGTGATGGGCAGCCGCCCGGACGGATTGACGTCACCGAACAGGATGTCGGCGATGGCATCGGCGCCGCGGATTCCCGGATACCAGGCTTCCAGCACGGCCGCGCATCTGTCCAGCCAAGGCATCACCACCGGGCCGCCGGTTTCCAGCACCACGATGGTCTTGGGGTTCGCCGCCGCCACCGCCGCGATCAATTCATTCTGTCCGCTGGGCAGGTTCAGATCGGGAACGTCGATTCCTTCGGTGGTCCATTGGGTGGCGAAGACGATGACAATATCGGCGTCTTTTGCCCGCGCCGCGGCGAAGGCCGGGTAGGCGCCGGTGTCATAGGTGACGCGGGCGTTTGGCGCGCGTGTCAATATCGCTTTCACCGGTGCGCCGGGATGCAAGATCATCGCCTGCCAGTCATCGCCGGCTACTGTGGTGGGAATGGCCAGCGCCGGCCCCGACCCAGGCGCGACCTGGGACGAGCCGCCACCCGACATCACCCCGACATTGGCATAGCCGCCGATCACTGCGATGCGCCTGGCGGTCTTCAGCAGCGGCAGGATGCCGTTGTTCTTGAGCAGCACCGTGCCGGCGGCGGCCTGCGCCCGCGCCGCCGCTTCGCCGCGCGCGATGTCGGGTGTGGCGATCCTGGGCGGATCGTCGAACAGATGATTGGCGATCATGGAACGCAGGATGCGCCGGTTCATGTCGGTGATGCGGTTCGTATAGGCGGCATCCTTGCCGTCCAGCGCGGTCAGTGGCGCACCGAAGAAGATCTGGCTGTCGAATTCCTCGCCCGACTCGCGGTCCAGTCCCGCCAGCGCATCGGCGGTGGCATGGTTGGCGCCCCAGTCCGACATGACAAAGCCTGGATATTGCCAGTCCTGTTTCAGCACCCGGTTCAGCAGAAAATCGCTGCCGCAGGAAAATGGTCCGTTGAAATGATTATAGGCGCACATCACCGCGCCAGGATTGCCGCGTTCGATGGCCAATTCGAAAGCCAGAAGATCGCTTTCGCGCGCCGCGTCCTCGGAAATGTCCACCGCGATGGCGCTTTGCTGGGTTTCCTGCGCGTTCAGGGCGTAATGCTTGACCGTGGACATCACATGCTGGTCCTGGATGGCGCGGATGGTCTCGCCCGCCAGGGTCCCGGCCAGCAGCGGGTCCTCGCCCAGATATTCGAAGTTGCGGCCGTTGCGCGGCTCACGCGTCAAATTCACGCCGCCCGCCAGCAGCACATTCAACCCGCTGGCACGCGCGTCCTGGGCTATTGCCGCGCTGCCGGCATAGGCGATCTTCACATCCCAGGTCGCGGCCAGCGCCAGGCTGGAGGGCAGGGGCGTCGCATTGCGGGCGCGCTTTCCGTTGATCCAGGCCACGCCCAGGCTGGCATCGCTTTCCGCCAGCTGTGGAATGCCCAGCCGTGCGATGCCCGGCGTGTAACCGGCGGCGAAGGGCGCGCCGATCTGCGGCAGCTTGTTGATGGGGTTGGGGCGCGAGAAGAAGCCATGCAACAGGATGTTGCGCTCCTCGGGCGTCATCTGCCGGACCAGCGCGGCGGCCTGTTTGTCCGGATCGGGCGCGGGCTGCGCGTTGGCTGCGACCGCCGCGGCACAGCTGGCCAAAAGAATTTTCCTGATCATGCCGGCCCCGACTCTCTGGGCGCGACGCTAGCATGTCCCGCAGCCCATGAAAGTGCGCCGGCCGCGCGTCAAATCGTGCCTGATCATTTTTGCGCGGTTGTGTTGCCGCACTGCGGCATGTACGAAAAGGCATAACCCTTTTTGGATATTGCTTTGTCGCGTACGTCCCATCCCGATCTGGTTCACTTCGCGCTGGCGGTGGGCGGCTTTGCCATCGGCACCACCGAATTCGCCACCATGAGCCTGCTGCCGTATTTCGCGCGCGATCTGGGCATCAGCGCGCCGGTGGCCGGTCATGTCATCAGCGCTTATGCCCTGGGCGTGGTGTTGGGCGCGCCGCTGATCGCGGTGCTGGCGGCCAAGCTGTCGCGCCGCACCTTGCTCGTCGGGCTGATGCTGGTCTTTGCACTGGGCAATGGCCTTACCGGCCTGGCGCCGACCTATGGCAGCATGATGCTGTTCCGCTTTCTCAGCGGCTTGCCGCACGGCGCCTATTTCGGTGTCGCCATGCTGGTCGCCGCGTCCTTGGTGCCGCACGAACGCCGCGCCCAGGCATCGGCGCGGGTGCTGATGGGATTGACGGTGGCCACCATCATTGGCGTGCCCTGCGCCAACTGGCTGGGGCAGGCGGCCGGCTGGCGCTGGGGCTTTGCCGTCGTGGCTGTGCTGGCGCTGTTGACCGCAACGCTGGTTGCCTTGTTCGCACCGCGCCAGCCGCCGGAAAAGGGCGCCAGCGCGATGACCGAGCTGTCCGCGTTGGGCAATCGCGATGTTTTGCTCACGCTCGCCATCGGCGCCATCGGCTTTGGCGGCTTCTTCGCCATCTATACCTACCTGGCCGACACGCTTCTGACGGTCACGCACATGCCTGAAAGCCTGACGCCGCTGGTCTTTGCCATTTTCGGCGCCGGCATGATGACGGGGCTGGTGGTGGTGCCGCGCTTCGCCCATGGCCGGATGATGCAGGTCGCGGGCGGCTGCCTGCTGTGGTTTGCCGCCACTATGGCGCTGTATTTTTTCCTGACCGGCAATGCCTGGACCATCACTTTGAGTGTCTTTCTGATCGGATTAGGCGGTGCATTGGGACCGATCTTGCAAACCCGGCTGATGGATGTGGCGGGCAAGGCGCAGACCCTGGCGGCCGCGCTCAATCATTCCGCTTTCAACTTCGCCAATGCGCTGGGTCCGTTGCTTGGCGGCATCGCCATCGCCCATGGCTTTGGCCTGGCATCGACCGGCATCGTGGGAGCCTGGTTGGCGCTGGGCGGGCTGGCGATCTGGGCGGTGGCGCTAAAGACCAAGCCTCAGAGATAAGGCATCGCCAGCCGCGCCGCGGCATTGCGCACGCGTTTCCACACCGGCTCGGCCGCCAGCATGTCCGATGTCAGCGCCGTGCCGCGCGCGATGCGCTCGTCGATCAGTGCGTCGATCCGCGCTGTCAGGTCGCGGTCTATAATTTCCAGGTCGAACTCGAAATTCAGCCGGAAACTGCGTGCATCCCAGTTGGAGCTGCCGATCAGCGACCATTCCCCGTCCACCGTGCAAAGCTTGCTGTGATCGAACGGTGGTGCTGTGCCGCTGAAGCTGGCGCGCACATGGCGGAAAAAGCGCAGATGCCCGCGCATCGCCCACTCCATGATGTGCTGGTTGCTGCGGCAGGGCAACACGATTTCCACCGTCACGCCGCGCAGGCCCGCCTGTTGAATCGCAAATTGCAGCCGCGCGTCGGGCAGGAAATAGGGCGTGACGATGCGCACCCGCTTTTGCGCCAGGCTCAGCGCTGCCCCCAGCAGCAACTCCAGCCGGTAGAGGTCGGCATCGGGACCCGAACGCAGCCCGCGCGCGAAGACGCTGCCTTGCGGCGCCAGCTCGGGCCACCAGCCATCGTCATCCAGTTCTTCATCGGTGGTGAAAGTCCAGTCGCGGGCGAAAGCGTCCATCACGATCTGCACCGCAGGGCCTGCGACACGAAAATGCACGTCCTGGACGCGGCGAGTGACCGGTGTCCGCGCATAATTTTCCGCCCCGATATTGATGCCGCCGACAAATGCGATCCTGCCATCCACCACCAGCAGTTTGCGGTGATTGCGCATGTTGAGGAACGGCATGCGCCAGGGCAGCCAGGTGTGCAGGAAGCGCGCCCCGGTCACGCCGCCGCGCTTCATGCGGTAATAGGCGGCGGGATAAAAATACCCCATGCCGACGCTATCCAGCAGCACCCGCACCTTGACGCCGCGCCGGGCCGCTTCGATTAGGGCGTCGGTGAATTCATTGCCCGCAACGTCGTTGCGGAAAATATAGGAGCTCATGGCGACACAGGTCTTCGCACCCCGGATCGCCGCCAGCATGGCGGGATAGGCCGCATCGCCGCCTTCCAGAATGTCCAGCGCATTGCCGCCGGTCAGCGGGCACTGGGTGATGGTTTCGCTGACATCCGACAGCTTGACGATATGAGGCGCCGCATCCGGCCGGGCGGTGGCGCCCGGCAGGGATTCTTCGCGGCCCATCCGCAGCTTCAGGGCGCGCCGCGTCACCCGGTTGATGCCGAACAGATAATAGAGGAGGGAGCCCAGGATCGGCGCCAGCCAGACCAGGCCGATCCATCCCAGCGCGCCGCGCACATCGCTTTTCTTCAAAAGCACGTCGATAGTGACGATCACCGACAGAAGTACATACAATAGCGCTGCCAGCTCTTGCGCCTGGGGCGACGACCAAAGGGCAGCGGAAAAGGCAAACATGGACCCCGGACCGGTTTTTTCTTATGCTGGCAGCACTATAGACGATTTGGATTGAAACCAGTTCCCGATTTGCCGGTTTAAACAAGATGGCGCCCAATTTCCCGAATCAATCTGCTGCCGGCCGGCTGCGCGTCGTGAGCTGGAATCTGCTGCGCCGGGTCGGTGCCGGCGTTGATGACGTCGCCAGGCTGGTCAAAATCCATCACCCCGATCTTTTGCTGCTGCAGGAATGCACCGAAGAAATCATGTGCCTGCCGGCCATGGTGGGCGGACATTTCTTCCGCCATCCCATGCAGTCGCGCATCTATGGCCTGGCGGCCTGGAGCCCGCATCCCTTTCCCCAGTCCACCACCATCCGCCTGCCATACTCGATCCTGCCGGGCCGGGTGCCGCCGCGCCTGGCGCAGATCATCGCTTTCCACGGCATCACCATTGCCAATGTGCATCTCAGCCATGGTCAGTTTCTCAACCGCTTCCAGCTGCGCCACATCATGGAGCAGATGACAGGTCCGGCCGCCATCATTGGCGACTTCAATGCCGTGGGTCCGGTGGGCTTTCAGGGCTTCTCCGACATCGGCCCGCGCGGCCGCACCCACCGCGCCGGCAACATCATCGCGCTCAGGCTGGACCGGTGCGTCGCGCGCGGGCTGGTGTGTTCGGCCTCGGAAGTGCTGGACAAAGGTCCCAGCGACCATCATCCGATGGTGCTGGACATGAAAGTGGATCCCGCCTTCATGACCCCGCCGATGGAAGAGCTGGGGCTGATCGGCGTGACGATCTAGAGCGACAGCTCGGCTGCCGTCTTTTCCAGATTGACCGCCGTGTTCGCCAGCATCTCCACCAATGGGCGCTCTTCCTTATTGATGGAATAGGCCGCTTTCAGCCCGATCGCTTTTATTTGTTCGGGCGAGGCCGAAAGCTTGCCGCAAAACGCGATCACCGGTTTGCCGCGGCTGCGGCCGCACAGGCCCTGGATCAATTTTCCTTGCGCGCTCTGGCCGTCGAGATGGCCTTCGCCGGTGATGATGAGATCGGCCTTGGCCGCCGCCGCCCCGAAGCCGGTCATGTCCAACACCACCTCAATGCCGCGACGAAGTTCCGCGCCCAGGAACGCTACCGCGCCGTAGCCCAGCCCGCCGGCAGCGCCCGCACCGGGCATCGCGGCCACGTCGTGACCGGTTTGCGCCTTCACCACATCGGCGATGTGCTTCAGGCCTTCGTCCAGTTCCGCCAGCACGTCGTCGCTGCCGCCTTTCTGGCGGCCATAGATCCAGGCCGCACCAGTTGGTCCAAACAGCGGATTGGTGACGTCGCACAGCACGTCCATCTTCTCGAACGGCGGATCGGCCGACACCAGCCGCACGATGTCCCGCAGATGTCCGCCATCGGGCGTCACCGGCTGGTTGTTGGCATCCAGAAAGCTCCAGCCCAGCGCCGCCGCCGCACCAATGCCCGCATCGTTGGTGGCGCTGCCGCCGATGGCCAGCAGGGCGCGTTTGGCCCCGCGCGCCCGCGCATCGGCCAGAAGCTGGCCGGTGCCGGTGGTCGATGTCAGCCGCGGATCACGTTCTTGCTGGGTAAGGAGTTGCAGGCCCGAGGCGCGCGCCATTTCCACCACCGCGGTGGCGCCATCGGCGGACAGTCCATAGCGCGCAATGACGGGCCGGCCCAGGGGATCGCAGGCCTTGATGTCGATCCAGCGCAATTTCAGTGCCTGGCCCAGCACGTCCAGCAAGCCTTCGCCGCCGTCGGACAGGGGCATCTCGGTGATTGTCGCCTGGGGATGGCTTTTCTTTAATCCTGCGGCGATGGCACGGCACACCGCATCGGCGGGCAGGGCATCCTTGAAGGAGTCGCAGGCGACCAGAATGTTCATGCCAATAAGCGCAATCCGAGAATCCGAATGGATTGTCGGGCAAATTGCGCGACAATCAAGATTCTAAAGCTCGATCCAATTTGGATCGAGCTTTGATACATGATTTGATGCCGCCATGAAATTCCGCATCGCCGCAATTCTGGCCCTGACCGTCCTGTTGGGCGGGCAAAAGGCCCAAGAGAAGGTTCAGGACCGCACATTTACCGAATGCCCCGAATGCTCCCAGATGGTGGCCATACCGGCGGGCAAATTCCTGATGGGCAGCCCGGCGCATGAACCGGGCCGGTTCGATTCCGAGGGGCCGCAGCATGTGGTGACCTTGAAGGCTTTCGCCCTGGCCAAGTATCCCGTCACCAGCGAGGAGTTTCTGGCCTTCCTCAATGCCACCGGCTACAAGCCGCAGCCCTGCAATCCGCTGCTGGGGCTGGGCTGGAAGCAGTTGCATCGCGGCCAGGCGGCCACGCCCACCGATGTCGAGCCGCCGCGCTGGCCGGCGGTGTGCCTGGATTGGAAAGACGCCGAAGCCTTCATTGCCTGGATCAATGCCAAGGCGCGGGCAGCCCATCCCGATATCGGTGCGCGCAATCCCTATCGGCTCCCCAGCGAGGCCGAATGGGAATATGCCGCCCGCGCCGGCACCAACACGACGCGCTGGTGGGGCAATGATATCGGCGGCGGCCATGCCAACTGCAATGGTTGCGGCAGCGAATGGGACAACAAGCTGCTGGGCGCGGTGGACAAGTTCGAAACCAACGCCTTCGGCCTGTCGGGTATGCTGGGAAATGCCTGGGAATGGACCGCCGATTGCTGGCATCCCAGCTATGTCGGCGCGCCGACGGATGGCGGGGCCTGGACCGACAGTTTTTGCATCCGCCATGCCATTCGCGGCGGCGCCTGGAACAACATTCCGATCTTCGTACGCAGCGCAGCCCGGGTGGCGGCGGCGCAAGACGGCGCGGACCGGGATTATGATTATTCGACCCTGACAGGTTTTCGCGTGGCGCGCGATCTGCCTTAGCCGCCGGACTGGAAAATCAGGACGTCGGGCATTCGGCTATCTTATGGCGATGCAGGATTTGTCCGTCGCTTTGGGATTGAAAGCTGACATTGCTGCGGTTCAGAGAAACGATTTTATCCGCTGACAACGTATCAGGGTAGGTAGCCCGGCTAACGAGTTTCCCCTGGGAGATATTCCACCTGAAGGCGTGAGCGGCGACCAATCGTCCACATACTTTGTTCATGTAGATATTGAAGAGGCCGGTCCCATCGGAATGAAATTCTTCCGTATAGAAAAAACTCGAAATGCGCTGATCGTTATCTATTGGGGTTGCCAGCCCGCCTGCCGCTTCCCACGTGCCGACCAATAGCGAAGCCTGGGCCTGATCCTGTGTCTGACCTTCGGACAGGGTCGTTTGGAGAGCCAGCATGGCGATTGTTGTCGCCCAAAGCCTGAAGGACCTGCGGTCCCACATTGTACGACGCAGCCCGCACCGCGCGTTTTTTCCGGACATTCTGGCCCCCACAGCCTTGTTGTTGGGGTCATTGAGCCAGAGGGTCGCCATGCTGGCAACCGGAAGTGAAATTCGTGGTGAAAATGCCTTTCTTTCAGTGTTCTAGGTGCCTGCGCGGTACGGTCCGCGATTTGCCTTGAGCGCCTGGCTTTCGCTATCTTGCCGCGATAGTGGCTGAACCGGCCCTGCTGAGAGTGCCGGTCGTTGGAGGATATAGAATTGCGCAATCCCGTTGCTTCACGGACGAGAAAATCCATCGCATTCGGTTTTGGCGGACTGCTGGTCTGCCTTGTAGGCGGCGTTGCGGCCCAGCCCTTGCCGGATGCGAAGACCTATGCGGCAAATCCGGCCCTTCTGATCGACGCCTATCGTCACGTGGAAGTCGCCTCCGTCTCGGATGCGCTGGAACAGCTTTACAACAAGCGTTCCTTCATGTCGCACAAGGTCCATGCGATCTCGGACGGCAAGTTTGCGGGTTTCGCCGTAACAGTTCAGATGGACAAGGCCGAAGGCAGCGCGCCGTCGGCGGTGACGCCCATGCAAGTCGTACTCGATACAGCGCCCCTGAACTCGGTCTATGTGATGGCCGTCGCGGACGGCGACGACATTGCCGGCATCGGCGGGCTGATGGCCACGGCGATGAATGCGCGGGGATTTGCCGGCGCGGTGATCGATGGCGGCGTGCGCGATGTTGCGTATCTCAAGAAGATCGCATTTCCCGTCTATGCCACGGGTATCGTGCCGTCCACTTCGGTTGGGCATTACCGCGCCACGGGCAATGTGCCGGTGACCGCCGGCGGCATCCGCGTCGCGCCGGGTGATATTGTCGTGGCGGATGCCGATGGCGTGGTGACGATACCCAAAGATATCGCCGCCGAAGTGCTGGTGAAGGCGCAGGCCCTCGATCAGACCGAGCATTCCATGTACGGCTATATCGAAAAGCTTCGTTCCCTTCAGGAAGCCGTCAAGCGTTTCGGCCGCCTGTAAAGTTGGCCCCGGAACACCAGGACTCAAACAGCGGCGAGTGAAACCGCCACAATGGGTTTTACGATCCTGTCTTCGGGCAGAATCAAAATCATGCAAGTGCCTTGTCCAGGCGTGCTTTTGGCAACGAGATCGCCCCCATGCAATCGCGCCAGCGATTGCGCGATAGGAAGGCCAAGTCCCGTCCCCTGATGTGTCTGTGCAATCTTTGAATCGATCTGGCCGTAGGGCGAGAAGGCTTTTTCCAGCTGCAGCGCATCCATACCGATTCCGGTATCGGCGACGTAGATCTCCAATCCCGAGTCGCGGCCTTTTCGTGCGCCAATGGTGATGGTACCGCCCTCGGGCGTGAACTTGATGGCGTTGCTGAGCAGATTGATGAGGATCTGCTTGACCAGCCGCCTATCCGCCTGAATATGCGAGTCCCCCGGGGCGGAAAGTTCAATTCTCACACGGTCATTTGCTTTGCCACGCGTTAGAAACACCGCATCGTCGATGAGCTCCTCAACCAAGAAAGCAGATTCGCGCAACTCCATCTTGCCGGCATCGATCTTGGAAAGGTCCAACACGTCATTGATCAAATCCAGCAAATGCGCGCCGCTTTTGTGCACGTCATCCGCATACTCGATATATTTGGTGTGTCCCAATGGCCCGTAGAGCTGGATCTTCAGAATTTCGGTAAAGCCCAGTATCGCGTTCAGCGGGGTCCGCAGTTCGTGACTCATATTGGCCAGAAATTCTGACTTCACGCGATTGGAGGTTTCCGCAACCTCCTTGGCGGCCTGATTGCGCACCACTTCGACTTCCAGGCGCTTTTTCTCGGCGACGCTGTTTCGGAAGATCCTGAGCGCGCGCGCGAATTGGCCAATCTCGTCCTGGCGAATTTCGAATGGTATATCGTGATCAAGGTCGCCCTGAACCACGGCGCTCATCGTTGCCGTGATTTTATTGAGTGGCCGAATGACGCGCCACATTACATACATCGTCGCGAAGGAGGCGAGGCCGATCGACACGAACATCAACGCGATGGCGACATAGAAATGTCGGACAGCGTCCGCCGTCTGTTCCGCTGCATGCGCCTCTGTCAGGTCCAGCGCGATCTTCGATATCGCCATGATGCTGTCCAGGCCGGGATTGGACATCTTTAGCCATTCGTGACCCGAGATAGGCACAGCCTTGCCCGCCGCCAAATCAGCGATGATTTTGTTACGGACGCCCCGGAAGTGAACAAAATAGACGTTTTTCGCCTGTCCGATTGCCGTCTTGAGTTGAGACGGTACGTAAGGCTGACCGGCATACGCTTCGATATCTGCCCATCTCGCGTCGATTCTGCCGGCCGATTCCGCGAATTGCTGGATGCGACCGGTTGTGAGGGTGCGCGCATCCAGGATCGCTGCTCCGGTATTTCCACGATCACTTCCGGCGTCGAGGCGCACAAGCCAGGTGATGTCACTAAGCCTCATCATGTTGCTGATGAAGGTGTCCGCTTCAGCAGTGTCGCGGGACAAGGTGTTGGATTGACGGTCAACAGCGGCCGTGAGCTTGTCGGCCGCCGGTCTCCAGTCAGCCAGCGGCTTTTCCGGACGCCGCGTTTTGGGTAATCGTACTGCGTCAATCGCATGCGGAAAAACCGCGTCATACAGAGCTTTACTTTTGAGAATATCGGTCAGGCTGGGTGAAGCTTTGCTCGTCAGCTGGGTTCTGAGCCGATTGGCCATCGAATCAAGCGCCATATCGGTTTTCGCATGCAGACGGAACATCCGCTCGATCACCTCAGAACTTGCGCGTTCCGGTGCATCCAGTGCGGCGTGTGCCACACCGCCCTCAATTCTGATGTTTTCCTTGGCGGAAAGCGTGTTGCGCGTAATATTGACGACGGAGAGTATGCGTGCCGCGTCCCGTTTGCGGTCATAAGCCCCGTTCGCTGAAATCGCAAAAATTGAAACCAGCATGACGACCAGCAGACCGGTCGTCGCCGATAGAAGCATGCTTATGGACAGATGGTGTTTCATGGCCGGCAGTCCTTCGCGGAGACGAATGCTCCACAAGGGCCGATTTTAAACAATAATGATGATGGGAGACTTAATCGCTTTTGACGACAAAAAGTCCTGCAACCCCCGAGGAATGAAGGTTATCGAACTATAAATTGAAGCGGTTAGGCCATGAGAGAATGTCCGCTTCGGGTCAAAAGCGGACTGTCACCGTCAGCGCAGCACCGCCTTGGGATCCAGGCTGATGGTCAGGGTCTGCGTCTTCTCGTAGCGCATACCGGGAAGCTGGATGGGCGAGGCGAGCAGGGCGGCATCCCGCGCCGACAGCGCCATGTTGCGGAAGGGCTTGTCGGCCTGGAAGCGCAGCTGGTCCACGATGATGACATCGTCGATCACCCCGCTTTTCAGCAGCCTTATCCGCACCAGCACCGGCATGTTGCGGGCGCCGGCAATGGACAGGTCCGGCAGCCAGCGCCGCAGGATCTGCGCCCGGATGAAATCCTTCAGCGCATAATTGCCTTCGCCGCTGCCGTCGCCCGCGCCGCCGGGCGCGGCGCTGTTGTCGGCATTGGGCAGGGCGGTGTCGTTGCCTTTCAGTTGCGCCAGCGCCCGCAGCCTGGCCGACAATTCATCGTCCGGCTCACGCGTGCCTTGCGGGCTGACGCCTTCGGGTGCAGGCGCGCTTTCGGGGTGAGGCCGCGCCACCTGCAGTCTTGCGGCTGGCGCGGTGCTGGCGCCCTGGCTCATGGTGCCGCCGATCACCAGTTCCACGGGGAAGGCGCGCAGCTGGTCCGAGGTCAGGTCCGGGCGATGGCTGACGTACCACAGGGCCATCAGCACCATCAGACCGTGCAACAGCAGCGACAGGAGGACCCCCGGTCCCCCGTCCTTTCGCAACTTTTGGGCCCATGCCTGCATGGGGTTACTCTATTAATTAACGGCCCTCTGCGCTATTGGAGCGCCATGAAGATCAAGCTGTACCAGGGCGACCTTCCGGATGGGCTGGAGCTGGGCCCCGTCGTTGCCATCGACACCGAAACCCTGGGCCTGAACCCCCAGCGCGACCGGCTGTGCCTGGCGCAGCTGTCGTCGGGCGATGGCGTCTGCCATGCGGTGCAGTTCGCGGCCGGCCAGTACGCCGCGCCCAACCTCAAGAAGATGCTGGCCGACCCCAAGGTCACTAAGCTCTTCCACTTCGCACGTTTCGATATCGCAATGTTCCGGCAATATCTGAAGGTCGATTGCAAGCCCATCTATTGCACCAAGATCGCCTCCAAGCTGGTTCGCACCTACACCGACAAGCACGGGTTGAAGGACCTGGTGCGCGAACTGCTGGG